>DAONEZ010000128.1:0-5695 GCA_035403345.1 Anaerolineaceae bacterium | reverse complement strand
CCCTGGCGCGCATTTCCATGATCAGGTCATGAACGTATTCGATCGAGCCTACATCCAGTCCGCGCGTGGGCTGATCAAGCAGGATAAATGGCGCTTCCAGCAGTAATTCGCGCCCGAGGATCACTTTTTGTTGATTTCCTCCGGAGAGGGACTTAAACGGAGCTTCTCCGGATGTCATTTGCACATCGAACCTGTCCTGCACCTCACTCGAGAAGGAGGCAGCATGTTTGAGGTCCAGCAGCCGGCCGTTCCAGCGCGTAAAACGCGGATTTAGCCGATGATGCGTCATGATGACGTTCTCGGTGATCCTGGCGGGGACGCAGGCGCCCATATTGGCGCGGTCCTGGGGCACGAACGAGATGTGCTCGCGCTTCTCCAAAATGGGTAAGCGGGTGATATCCTCACCGCCAGCGATGATGCTGCCAGCCGAAGGTTCCAGCAGGCCCATGATGACGTTCACCAGTTCCAACTGCCCGTTGCCTTCCACGCCGGCGATGCCCACGATCTCGCCCGCCCGCACGCTCAGGTTGACGTCGGTCAGGCGCGGTCGTTTTTCTGGATCGGTATAACTCAACTGGCGGACCTCAAAGATGACTTCCCCGGCGGGGTGGGGATTGCGTATGGCCTCGAAAAACACCTCTCGTCCGACCATCATTTGTGACAGGCTGAGCTTGGTGGCATCATCCGCCTGGATGGTATCCACTTTCTTCCCCTTGCGCAGCACGGTAATCCGGTCGGAGAGTTCCAGCACTTCATCCAGGTGGTGCGAGATGAATAATATGGTGTGCCCGTTGTCGCGCAGGCGTTTCAACTCTTCGAAGAGTTGCGGGATCTCCTGGGGGGTGAGCACCGAGGTGGGTTCGTCCATGATCAAAACGGATACGTTGCGGTAAAGCAACTTCAGAATTTCCACTTTCTGACGCGCGGCAACCGAAATATCTTCCACTTTGGCATCCGGATCGAGGTTGAAACTGAATTCCTCGATCTTCGCTTTCACCTGCTGCCTGGCTTTGCTGGCATCCAGGCGGTCGAAGTACCTGACGGGTTCAACACCGAGCACCACATTCTCCCAGACGGTGTACTGCGGTACGAGCATGATCTCCTGGTGCACCATGCCGATGCCTGCCAGGATGGCCTGACCCGGGTCGTCAAACCTCACCTTTTTGCCATTGAAAATGATTTCCCCGGAGGTTGCCGGCTGCATGCCGTACAGGATCTTCATCAAAGTTGATTTTCCGGCACCGTTTTCACCCACAATGGCATGGATCTCGCCTTTTCTGAAGCTTACGCTCACATCATCCAGGGCAACCAGGCTGGGAGGAAAGATCTTGACGATGTGGTTCATGCTGATGATATCGTCCACCAGGCACTCCTTTTTGCATAGCAGAATCCGGGGTTACTGGCTGGCAGCAGCCCCGGATTCAATTCTCATCATGCGTTATGGTTAGGGTGCAACGTAGATTTCAACTTTATAGCTTCCGTCGACGATCTGCTTGCGCAGGTCACTGACCCGGTCAATGATGGAGCCGGTCAGGATCCCGCCGTTATCGTCAAAGACCACATCCACCGCACCGGTAGCCAACCCGTAGTTCAAAACCTCACCGGGTTTGTAGGTACCATCTGCAATAGTCTTGTACACATTGATGATGGCCATGCCCACGTCCTTGATATCGGACGCCACCACGTGCCCGGGAACCAGGTTATTCTGGTTGGTATCCACGCCAATGGCGTACAACCCGCGCTCACCGGCAGCCTGCAGTACGCCCATACCAGCAGCGGCTGCAATCTGGAAAACGATATCGGCGCCCATGTCAAAGAGCTGCAGGGTGGCCTGCTTGGCTTTGGCGGTGTCTTCCCAATCACCCAGGTACTTGCGTTCCATGGTGATCTCGGGGTCGACAAAATGGGCGCCATTCTCGTAAGCGAACATGAAGGCATCGATCACAGGGTCCACATCACCGCCCACTGCGCCAATGATCTTCTGGTCGTTGACATTGGCAATTGAGGTGTCGGTGGTCAGCATGCCCGCAACCACACCTGCCAGGAAAGCGCTTTCCTCCTCGATGAAGTCCACCGAAGTGATGGTCTTCTTCTCATTCACCACAACGGTATCCAGGTTGACGAACTTCTTGTCGGGGTACTTATCGGCGTATTCCTTCAAAAGGTCCTCGAAGCCGTAAGAGATGACGAAAATGGTATCGGCGTAGCCAACGGCGGCTTCCAGGGCGGGTTCGTACTGTGCGGAGTCAAAGCCGCATTCGATGGTGCGGATCTCAACGCCGTAATCGGTCTTGATCTTCTCCATGCCTTTCTGACCGGAGTCGTAGAAGGCATTATCACCCAGCGAACCGTTGATCAGGTAAACTACTTTTTGGGTCGTTGGAGCGGCTGGTTTGGCGGTACAGCCGGCGATGGCTGTGGCCAGGATGACAAGTACGACTGAAATCATGAGTAACTTTTTCATTTTCTCTCCTCTTTGATTGATTTTGAAGTCACTTCTAACATTTATATGATTCTTTATTTTCCTCCAATGGATGGAAATTGGCAACCA
This sequence comes from Anaerolineaceae bacterium, assembly GCA_035403345.1. GTDB lineage: Bacteria > Chloroflexota > Anaerolineae > Anaerolineales > Anaerolineaceae > UBA6107. The sequence goes on along the minus strand of DAONEZ010000128.1, from coordinate 3,144 downwards.
CGGGAATGCAGGAAACCGAGCACTTCATCGCGCTCAGGGATGGATGCCTGGGCTCCCAGGCGGGTGACGGAAATGGCGGCTGCGGCACTGGCGAAGGCCAGGGATTCCTGTGCGGACCTGCCCTCCAGCTGGCAGGCGGCGAATGCGCCGACAAAAGTATCACCAGCAGCAGTAGTGTCGACAGCGTTAACATCGAAGGCTGGTTGAACAATTTCACCGGAATTTTCCAGCAAATACGCCCCGGCTTTCCCCAGCGTGATGATGACCATGGGGCAGCCATCTGATCGCAGGCGGCCGGCGGCTTCCCGCGCAGTTTCTACCCCGTCCACCTGGATGCCAGCGAGCGCGCTGGCTTCTGTTTCATTCATAACAAGGATATCAATCGCCTGCAGCAGGTGCTCCGGGATCGGATAAATTGGAGCCGGGTTCAACAGTACAGGGATGCCGGCCTGATTGCACTTTTCGATGCAGGCATGGACGGTTTCAAGCGGGATCTCGTGCTGCAGCAGCACCAGGTCTGAGTGTTGGATTGTTTGCCAGGTTGAAGTGAGATAATCCCTGGAAACGCACCCATTTGCCCCGGGAACGATGACGATGCGGTTTTCTCCGCTGGCTTCCAGCAGGATGCTGGCGATGCCTGTGGAGATATCGTGAAGCCTGTGAATACCGGTGGTGTTGACATTCGAGCTTTCCAGCGAGTTGATCAGTACCTGGCCAAAGGTATCATTTCCCACACACCCAAGCATGTACGTTTTTGCTCCGCTGCGGCTGGCAGCCACCGCCTGGTTTGCGCCTTTGCCGCCCGGGAGCATGTTGAAATGCGTACCGGCCAGCGTCTCACCCGCCCGTGGACACTCGTTCACCTGGACGACCAGGTCCATGTTCAAACTGCCAAGAACGGAAATTGAGCCTATGCTTGTCTCCTTTTGAAAGGACTTCTAGCTCCCTGCGATAGGAAAATTATAGCAGGGTTGACCTTTGCCGGCTTGATTCAATTTTCAGCTACTTGTAACCTATGGATTTGCGACAGGTGGGATCTGTTGTTCAAAACCTGTGTGACCGTTTAGTAACTCCAGGCAAAGGCGCGCTCAGGGGTGAGCTTGATGAGCAGGTTTTCGGGATCTGCAATCCAGCTTTGGGGTTCCTTTTCCAGCACACCTGCTTCACCCAGGTAGCGGGTATAGATCCAGGTGGATTGTTGTCGCACCAGTTCCCGTGGCTCACTCACCAGTACCGCTCGTCCCTCCAGGATGACCGCCCTGGTCTGGCCGGTTTCATGGCCGACATCCACCGCGATAGACACCCATGGGTTCTGCATCAGCTCGTTCACTTTGCGCGTGATGGCGAAGGAACTGATCCAGATTGATTCACCGTCCCAACCAAACCACACCGGCACCACGTGTGGATGTCCATTCCGGTCAGCGGTGGCCAACCGTGCGATGTAGGGACGTGCCAGGAATTCATTTACAAATAGTTGTTTTTCTGCAGTGGTGTGTCCATAGCGAGCCTTTTCAATGAGAACTTAGAAATGATAAAAAATTACAGGTTTGTCTTTTTTTCCAGTTCCTCCGGATAGCGCGCTCCCTGGATCTTGATCTCTTCCGCGGCCTGTTCGATCTCCTGCAGGTCGTCAGATGTCAATTCCAGCGAGGCAGCCGCCAGGTTTTCATCCAAACGGCTGAGTTTACGCGTACCGGGGATGGGTACGATCCAGGGTTTTTGCGCCAGCAGCCAGGCCAGGGCGATCTGGGCAGGCGTGGCCTCTTTCTTTTTCGCCATGTGGTTTAGAAAGTCGATCAACACCTGGTTCGCCCGGCGGTTCTCTTCGGCAAACCTAGGGATGTTCTTGCGGATGTCGCTATCCAGGAATGCGGTCTTATCGTCTATCTTGCCTGTCAGGAAGCCCCTGCCCAGTGGGCTGAAGGGCACAAATCCGATGCCCAGTTCTTCCAGGGTTGGAATGATCTCTTCTTCAGAACGGCGGAACCATAACGAATACTCACTTTGTAAGGCAGCCACGGGCTGGACGGCATGCGCGCGGCGAATGGTTTTAGCACTGGCTTCAGAGAGGCCGAAGTACCTGACCTTGCCTTGCTGGATAAGGTCTTTAACCGTTCCAGCCACATCCTCAATGGGTACATCCGGATCGACCCGGTGTTGATAATAAAGGTCAATGTAATCCGTGCGAAGGCGTTTGAGTGATCCCTCAACAGCCACCTTGATGTGCTCAGGGCGGCTGTTTACGATGGATGGAGATATCTTTCCCGTTTCGTCCGGTCCGAAACCGAATTTGGTGGCGATGATCACCTGTTTCCGAACTGGGGCAAGGGCTTCCCCAACCAATTCCTCATTTGCGTAGGGACCATAGATCTCAGCAGTGTCAAAAAAGGTGACCCCGCGATCGACTGCATGGCGTAAGAAAGTAATTCCCTCTGATATTTCAGGAAATGGCGGAAAGGACTGGCTCAAGCCCATGCAGCCCAGGCCGAGTGCCGAAACTTCCAATCCGTTGTTACCAAGCTTTCGTTTTTTCATGATGGACCTCCTTTGACTCTCAAAAAGAAAACCGCTTCGAAAGGAAGCGGTTTCTTCTCAAATTTACTTGAACCAGATTTGGGTGCAAAACAGGACGAACAGCACCCATACGACTGAAAATACACCTACTATACTTAATCCGGCCAGGATGGAGTACCAGTTATAACGCCGCATTTCGGAACGAGTCATCTGGTCGCCCTGTACGGCAGCCGTGCGCATGGCTTTTTGTTCGCGGCGGACGCGCTTATCATGCCAGCGCATGCCCTCCACATCCATGCTGCAGACGACGCGGCCGTCATCATCATCGTATTGTTTCGGATTCTGTCCCATAAATCTATCTTACCAGATTAGTTATAGAGATGGCAGACCACTTCATGACCCGGTTCAACCTCTTTCGCCACCGGTGCAACTTCCTTGCAGATTGCCATGCACTCGCGGCAGCGCGTGTGGAACTTGCAGCCGGAAGGCGGGTTGGCGGGGGAGGGGATGCTGCCTTCCAGGATGATGCGGTTCATTTTGGCGTCCGGGTCAGGAACAGGGGCAGCGCTGAGCAGTGCCTGGGTGTAGGGATGCAGCGGGTTCTTGAAGATCTGTGTTTTCCCGCCGTAC
>DAONEZ010000127.1:0-5708 GCA_035403345.1 Anaerolineaceae bacterium | reverse complement strand
CGGAACTTATACCCGTACACGATCATGCCCTTCTTTTCCACGTCCTCGCGGATCTTGCGAGTGACCATCTCCACGGGCATACCAATCTCCACCGGCGCGTCACCCAGGTCGGTGAGCTGCGCGGTGACCATGGGGCCCTCGTCCAAGGCGACCACCGCCACCGTGTAGGGGGCGTTGTGTTCGTACCCGCTGGGAGCATCGCGCATCACGGTGTAGGAGTACACCTTGCCCTTGCCACTGAAGGCGAACTCGGTCCGGGCCTCATTGCCGCATTCCGGGCAAACGTCGCGCGGGGGGAAGATCTTGGCCTGGCAGTGCGGGCAAACCTCACCTACCAGGGCATAACGTTGTTTCTTTAATCGCCAATGACGAGGTATTTCCATTTGTTACTCCATTCCTTGCATACTTTAGTCTTGCGATGATAAGTGTATGGGGCGAACGCTATCAAAAACTATCAACTTCATTACCGAGAACGGAGAGCAGAGAATCGAGAACCGGAAGAACGGTACTCTGATCTCTATTCTCAGTTCTCGGCTCTTTCGAAGACATGCGCCACGGCTGTTGAGGCCGGGCCGCCCAGGGCCAGGGTGAGGGCGATGCGCGCATCGGGCACCTGGTTTACGCTGGCTTCTCCGCGCAATTGCTGCACGGCTTCCACCGCCTGGTACACGCCCATTGCGCCTACTGCGTTTCCGCGTGCCTTGCAGCCGCCCATGGTCATGACGGGCAGTTTCCCGTTAATCGCAAATTGTCCTTCTTTTGCCAGTTTCCAGGCTGTGCCTTTCTCTGCCAACCCGCAGGCTTCCAGGCTGAGCGCGGCGTAGATGGAGTAGGTGTCATCCAGCTCGAACAGGTGCGCGTATTTTGGCAGGATCCCGGCCTGCCGGGTGGCGCTTTCCACGGCTTTCTTCGCGGCCGTGAAGGCCAGCGGATCGTGGCGGTCGTGCCAGGCAAGCGTGTCAATGCTGACGCTGGAACCCGTCAGGCTGATCACCGGGTGAGCGAAATCCGCAGGCAGCAGGTCACGCCGGGTGAGAACGACGACTGCCGCCCCATCTGCAAACGCCGCTGCATCCATCACACGCAGCGGGTCGCTCAACATTTCCGACCTGGCATAGGTTTCCGCGCTGATGGCTTTGCGGTACATGGCATTGGGATTATTTACCGCGTTGGCGTGCGCCAGCATGGGGAACCCGCCCAGGGCGTCAGCGGGCAGGTGGTTCTCATACAGGTAGCGCTGCATGAGCAATCCGGCCTGGCTGGCGCTGGTGAGCCCCGGGATGGCTTCATAATCAAAATCCAGTTCCTGAGAAAGGGCTGATTCAGATTCCGGACCGATCACGTCGGTCCATTTTTCAACTCCCAGAACGACTGCGGTGTTCACGTATCCGCTGCGGATGGCCAGGTAAGCCAGGCGCAGGGCAGCGGCTCCGGAAGCTCCGGCAGCCTCGGCCGAAAAGGACTCGATGCCTGCGAGGTGCCCGTAATCTGTAAAGAGCGCTCCCAGGTTGGACTGGTGCGAAATCACCGGGGCGAGCATGTTGCCAATGTACAGGGCTTCGGGCTGCAGGTTCCCGCTGTCGCGCAGGGCACGCGTCAGCGCTTGCACGCCCATGGAGCGCAGGCTCAAGTCATAATGTTCCCCCACCGGGATCTGTCCGATCCCTGCGATAACAACCTCTGTCATGCTTCCCTCCCTATCCCATGTTGATCTTGTCGCGGAAGCGGGCATAGGTGGCGTAATTGATCTCTGTGCGCCGCGAGATGTACTCTGCAGTTGAGGGAGCCTTGCCGCGGCGTTCAATTAACTTGTCGGTCACCACGTAGGCAAAGGCATCCGAGCCAGCGCCGGAACCATAGGAGACTTGCAGGATGCGGTCGCCGGGTTGGGCAATATCCAGGATTGCCGACAGCCCCACCATCGACGAACCGGCATAGGTGTTGCCGATCACCGGGTTCAACAGGCCGGTCTTGTATTGCTCCTCGGTGAAGCCCAGGTCTTTGGCGGCTTTGGCCGGGAACTTGGGGTTGGGTTGGTGGAACACGATGTGTGCGAAATCGGAGGGTTTGGCGCCCAGCTCATCCAGGAAGGTGCGGCAGGCGGTCTCCACGTGTTTGAAATAAGCCGGCTCACCGGTGAAGCGCTGGCCGTGTTCCGGGTATTTCTGCTCCGGCCGTCGCCAGAAATCAGGCGTGTCGGAGACATAAGAATAGCTGGCTTCGATGATTGCCAGGGCTTCCTCCGCCGGACCGATGATGTAGGCTGCCCCGCCGCTGCTGGCAGTGTATTCCAGCGCGTCGCCGGGCTTGCCCTGGGCAGTGTCCATGCCGATGGCCAGCGCGTACTGCCCCATGCCGGAACCCACCAGGGCGATGGCAGCCACCATGGCTTCCGTGCCGGCCTTGCAGGCAAACTCCCAATCGCCGGCCTGGATGTCATTGGATGCGCCGATGGCCTCCGCCACCACCGTGCCGCTGGGCTTGACCGCGTATGGATGGGATTCAGACCCCACCCACACGGCGCGCAGTCCCTGCGCATCGATCCCGGCGCGGGCCAGGGCGTTGCGTGCGGCCTCGATGGACATCGTGATGACGTCCTCATCCAGCCCAGCCACCGCTTTTTCTTTCACTGGTGACCCGCTTTTGGAACCGGTCCACAACTGAGAGACTTCGCTGCCCGGCAGGCGGTAGCGCGGCACATAAGCGCCGTAACCGACGATGCCGGTTGGCCGCAGAGTTTTTAGTAATTTACTTGGTTTGGTTGTGTCATTCTGCATCGGGTATGCTTCTCCATTTCGAGAGGATCTCAAGCGCCCGCTCGAGGTTGATATTGCCTTCGCGCACGAGCTGGTCAGCCAATTTTTCCACTTCATCGCCGTTCGCGCCGGCGGAGAGCGCCACCTGGCGCGCATGCAAACTCATGTGACCGCGCTGGATGCCTTCCGTGGCCAGCGCACGCAGGGCAGCCAGGTTCTGCGCCAGCCCGACCGACACCACGATCTCAGCCAGTTCAGCAGCAGTGGTCACCTTCATGAGTTTGAGGGCTGCCCGGGCTGCCGGGTGGACGCGCGTGGCGCCTCCGATTATCCCCACTGCCATGGGCATTTCCAGCGTCCCCCTCAGGTTGCCCGATGCATCCTTTTCCCAGGTGGACAGGCTGGTGTACCTGCCGCTGCGCGCGGCGTAGGCATGCGCACCGGCTTCCACCGCGCGCCAGTCATTCCCGGCGGCAATCAGCACGGCATCCACTCCGTTCATGATGCCCTTGTTGTGCGTGGCAGCACGGTAAGGGTCCGCCACGGCGAATGCCCAGGCTTCCAGGATGCCATCCCGCACGCTCTCGGGCGAGAAAGAATCAAATCCCAATTCGCCCAGGGGAATGGTGCAGGTTGCCCGCGCCAACCGACGGTCAGCCAGGTTGGAGAGGATGCGCAGGTGCACCCGTCCGCCGCTGATTCGAGATATGTGCGGTGCCAGGGCTTCCAACACCGAGTTGACAGCGTTGGCACCCATGGCATCCACCACGTCGTAAATGAGATGAAGCACCAGGAATGGACCAATGGGGGAGTCGCTTATTTCACGGATGACCAGCTCGCGCGGACCGCCGCCGTGGCGCGCCAACACTGGATCAACTTTGGAGGCCAGCTCCAGCAGTTCCGCTGTGTGCGCTTTCAGCGCAGCGGTAGCTGCAGGGATATCTTTGACGTCCAGCAATTGGATCTGGCCGATCATCTGCGCCGGGTCAGCCTGCGCGATGAAGCCGCCGCCTTTTTGGGCCAGCCTGGCCATGAAGGATGCCCCCGCGATGACCGAGGGTTCCTCGATGGCCATGGGAATGAGCACCTCGCGGCCATTGATGAGAAAGTTGCGCGCGATGCCCAGCGGCAGGGCAAAAGTACCCACGGCGTTTTCCACCATGTGACTGGCCTGTTCAGGTGTAAGTCCATCGAAGCCGTTCAGCGCGCGCAGGTCATCCTCCGGCAGGCTGCTTTCCTGCGCCAGGCGGGAAATGCGATCTTCCAGTGGAAGGTCATAGAATCTTCGGGTATCAGAGCTGCTCATATTTGTTCAATATTAACCACGTGGAACTGGCAAAACCTATCAGATATGCGAATCCGATGGAGAATTATCAGGTAGAATCGGGGTATGCAACGACCAATGTCTGAACCCCTGCGCCTCAACTCCCCCAGGTTTGCCTATAACTATTCACTGGAGGGGGACTTCACAGACAAGGAAGTCTCCCTGTTGGCGGATTCCTTTGAATTGTTCTTTGATGTGGTAGGTGACCGACTGGGCAACGTGCTGGTCACGCGTGAAATGTGCTTCAAGTTAGCGCCCAAAGGCGGCAATTACCTCAAGTCACCCGCTATGATCTGCCTGAACACTCATCAACTGAGCCAATGGACCGTGCTGCACGAGTTGGGCCATGCCCTGGATGCCTCGCGCGGATGGCAGCTTTCCAGACGCATGCAGCTCGCCACCGGCAGTGGATTTCCGCTCAAGTTCATGCACAAGCTTCATCCCAAATGGCGTATGTTCTGGTATCACGTGGGTTCCCCCCCGCCGCCTTGCGGAGTGAATGCCAAGTTCAACGCCATCGAAGATTTCGCCGAGACCGTGGCAGCATACATCCTGCCTGAACGCGCCAAAGCCAAGGCGGCCGCCAACGGATACCATTACGAGAAGTACGGGTACAACCATTTCCATCAGACTCCCCGCGGGCAGTTTTTCGCTGGATTGCTGAAGGAAGAGGAATAAGACAACTTCATTCTCGTAAACCGCTAATGGGTTAAAGTTGTTTGATTTTAATAACCCTCACCCCGGCCCTCTCCCGAAAATCGGGAGAGGGAGAAAACCCGAATTATTCTGAAGTATAAGAAACAACCAACGCAATCATTGACTAGAATAAAGCCCCTCTCTCAAGCCATGATTAATGAGGGAAATCACGCCTGCATAACAACAACGAGTTTATGAGGCTCGTCTCAACAACGTGACGAACTGGTACCCGATTTGCCCTCACCCCAGCCCTCTCCCGAAAATCGGGAGAGGGAGAAATCCAGTACATTTTCTCGATTCATTGATAAAACGTACCAAATACTGGCAAATATTTGCCAGGCACCTCTCTCCCAGCAATGGGAGAGAGGCCGGGAGAGAGGGCAAACCATCCACCGGGCAATTTCTGCGATTGATTATTGGCGTGACCATCAGCCCTCACCCCGGCCCTCTCCCGATTTTCGGGAGAGGGAGAAATCCATATTGTTGAATTGATAGAATTAATCGAGACATTTAATCTTTGCCAGGCACCTCTCCCAGCAATGGGTGTGAGGCCGGGAGAGAGGGCGAATCTTGGTCCACCCAGCCGTTTAATCGATTACCAACCAGGTATGGGAAGGGTGATTCATCATTCCTGATTCATCGGCATAAAAAATCGGGATGCCCGATACCAGGCATCCCGATGGATTCAAACGTAGAAGGTTAATCGATCCGGCGGGTTTCCTTGCAGTCCGGCGCATTCTGACAGATGTAATGCTGCCTGGCACCGAACAGGAAGCGCTTGCGGTCGGCCACGATCATGGGAGTACCGCAGGCAGGGCAATCTGGTGCATCTGAGAGGTCGCTGAAGGGGGTCTTATCGGGGGCTTCTCCGCTATGGCTGTCATAAAGCTGCTCGCTGGAAGCGCCGGTGGCAGGCGAGACGTGGGCTGTTT
>DAONEZ010000126.1:0-5717 GCA_035403345.1 Anaerolineaceae bacterium | reverse complement strand
GACTTCAAGATGCTGGCCAAGGCAATCATCCCCCTGCCAGCTGCCAAGGACGAGGTGGTGGATGGGCAGGTGGTGCGGCACGCCACCCTGGCTGACCCTGAAACGCGCTATCGTCAGCGCTACGCTGACCTGGCGGTGAACGAGGAAGTACGCAAGATCTTCCGCATGCGCGCCAAGGTGGTCACCACGCTGCGCGAGTTCCTGGATGACCAGGGTTTCCTGGAGGTTGAAACGCCCATCCTGCAGCCCATTTACGGCGGCGCGGCGGCGCGTCCATTCGTCACCTATCACAACGAACTCAAGCAGGACCTGTTCCTGCGCATTTCGTTTGAGCTGTACCTAAAGCGCCTCACCGTAGGCGGCTTGGACAAGGTCTATGAGATCGGGCGGGACTTCCGCAACGAGGGCATCAGCTTCAAGCACAACCCCGAGTTCACCCAGCTCGAGTTCTACTGGGCTTACGCTGATTACCTCAAGGTGATGGAACTGACCGAGAATATGATCGCCTTCCTGTGCGACCGCCTGTTCGGCACGCGTAAGGTGACCTACCAGGGGGTGGAGCTGGACTTCAACCCGCCCTGGAAGCGCGTGAACCTGCGCCAGGTGCTGATCGACAACGCTGGAATCGACATCAGCCTGTTCCCCACGGCGGAAGGCCTGGAAACAGAGATGGCAGCCAGGGGGCTCAAATTCAAACCGGGCGAGGCACGCGGCAAGCTCATCGGACAGTTACTGGAGGAGTTCGCTGAACCCACGTTCATCCAGCCCACCTTCATGTACGACTACCCGCGTGACATTTCCCCGCTGGCCAAGAACCTGCCAGGCGACCCCAACACGGTGGAACGCTTTGAGGGCTTTGTATTCGGCATGGAACTGTGCAACGCCTTCACCGAGCTGAACGACCCGCTGGAGCAGGAAGCGCGCTTTTTGGAGATGGGGCGCGAGTATAAGGCCGAGGACGAGGAACGCCACCCCATGGACGAGGATTACCTGCGCGCCATGTCCTACGGCATGCCGCCGCAAGGCGGTTTCGGCATGGGCATCGACCGCCTGGTGATGTTGATGACCAACCAGCGCAGCATCCGCGAAGTGCTGCTCTTCCCGCCGCGGCGCAAGGAAGAAGAAAAGGGCGAGTGACCGGTAATTCGTTTACAACGGTCTCTAATAAATGGCTTTGAAATCAATATTCATGGAATAGTAACATACTATTAATTAAGGCATTGGCGATTGATTGTGTAACAGAAAAAGGAGCAAACAATGGATCGCATAATGAAAATTACATTTATCGAAAATCTCAATGTCAAATACACGTTTTGGAGGCACGGTTTTTCGAATCTCATATCTCGATATGAGATAAACTATTCGCCAAAATATTTGATTTTGCACGAAGGGAAGAATGTATACACACCCGATCTTAAGATTGACAATAGTCAGGAAAATCGTTTAATTTTAAAATGGGATGTTGTACCAGAGAGTGGAGACCAGAGTATTCGAAAAATTACGTATGAAAAGGTTAAGATGCTTGTTCCATTATTGGATCAACCAAATCGTTTGCATTTCCTTGAAAATATCGAGATTAAAGCGACCTCAGGTTGGTACAACCTCTCCTTACACGATAGAAACAAACGAATTACGGCTGTTAAAGCACTGTCTGTTGCAATATTTTCACCTACTACTTCTGGTTATATCCATTGCTGTCATTGTTCAATCAGGAAAGGGATGCTGGATTGTTGGGAACATCAATGTATCCCAGGGGAAACAATCTACCTGAAACCCACAGAGCTAGCTGATGCGCGGTTTCATGTTTCGGGTAATTTGTTTGTTGACTGGACATTAGAAATTGACCCGAATAATCCCATCTAACGAATTCCAAGAAGCATGTGTCAAGTAAGTTGAACATTGACTTCATATCAAACACCATTTATGCCCGCCAGAACCCGCGCCGCACCGGGCGCACGTCCTCGTGGGTGATGAAAGCGCTTGGGTCGGCTTCCAGCACGATGGTCTCGACGTTCTTCACGTCTTTGCGCAGCACGCTGGCGTGCAGCTCGAACACGGTGCCGTTCTTGCCGCGCCCGGAGATCTCGGTGACGGCGTAGCCCGCGGCGCGCAGGCGCTCGGCGATGATGGTGCCGCGGTTGGAGCTGATGATGGTCACCAGGATGTGACCGATGGCCAGGCGCTGCTCGATGAGCATGCCCACCAGGTTGCCGGTGGCGAAGCCCATGGCGTAGCCCAGCACGTTTAGGATATTGTCCAATTCAGTGAGCACGGAACTGATGGCCACCACGAAGATGAGCGACTGGAAGAACCCCAGGATCCACACGATCAATTTCTTGCCGCGCACTACGAACAGCACGCGGATGGTATCCAGCGCCATGTCGCCCACGCGCAGCACGAAGATCAGCAGCGCGAAGAGCCAGGCATGCGGGTCACTTAAATATTCCATCTTTACTTCCTTTGGTTATTTGCCGGCTTTTTCTTCGTTGATGGCTGGCAGGTAGTAATCGCTCATGTATTCCTTGAGCATGCGGCGCAGGCTGAATTGCGGGATGAGTGTGCGCAGGCTTTCCTTCATCATGGTCAGCCACTCGACCGGGATGCGGTTGACGTCGCGCTCATAATACTGCGGGATGATCTGTTTTTCGAGCGTCTCATAGATGCTGCGGGCATCGTCGGAGTCCTGCTCATCGGTGTTGGCGTATTCGACCTCTTTGCCGATGGACCAGCCGTTCTTGCCATTGTAGCCTTCGCGCCACCAGCCATCCAACACGGAGAAGTTGAGCACGCCATTGAGTGCGGCCTTCATGCCAGAGGTGCCGGAGGCTTCGTTGGGACGGCGCGGGGTGTTCATCCACACGTCCACGCCCTGCACCAGGTAGCGCGCCACGTTGATGTCATAATCTTCCAGGAAGACCAGCCGCCCGCCGCTGCGTGAATCCTTGACGGCGCGGTAGACCTGCTGGATCAGCAGTTTGCCGGGTTCATCCGCGGGGTGCGCCTTGCCGGCGAACACCACCTGCACCGGGCGATGGGCATCTGTGATTACGTTAATGAAGCGGTCGAAATCGCGAAAGACCAGGTTGGCGCGCTTGTAGGTGGCAAAGCGCCGCGCAAAGCCGATGGTGAGCGAGTAGGGTTCCATGAATACGCCTGAGGCCACGGCCTGCGCGGCCGTGAGCGTGCCGTTGTGCCACTGCTGGCGGACGCGTTCGTTCGCGAATTTGACCAGCTTATTCTTCAGGTGACGGCGTACAGCCCACAGCTCGGCATCCGGAATCAGGTCAATGTCGTTCCACAACGCCGGGTCATCCAGCCGTTCCAGCCAATTCGCGCCCAGGTAGGTCTGGAACAGAACGCCCATGCGGCGCGCTAGCCAGGTGCCGGTGTGCACGCCATTGGTCACATAACCGATGGGGACATCGGATTCCTTCATACCCGGCCACAGGAAGTTCCACATGCGGCGCGAAACGGAGCGGTGCAATTCTGAGACGGCGTTGGCGCGTTCTGACAACTTGAGCGCCATGACCGGCATGACGAAGCTTTCGCCCCAGGGCTGCGCCTGGCGCCCGAAGTCGATGAACTGGTCGCGGGTGAGGCCCAATTCGGTCCACACGTTGCCAAAGTACTTGTCGATGAGCCACAGCGGGAACTGGTCATTACCCGCCGGGACGGGGGTATGGGTGGTGAACACGTCGCGCAGGCGGATGAGTTCAATAGCCTTTTCCAGCGGCATGCCGTTCTGCACCTTTTCGCGCAAGCGTTCAACCGCCAGGAAGGCAGAGTGGCCTTCGTTCATATGCCATACGGAGGGTTCGTAGTTGAGCAGGCGCAGGGCTTGCACGCCGCCCATGCCCAGCAGGATCTCCTGCGAGATGCGCACCTCGAGGTCATTACTGTACAGGCGCTCGGTCAGGTGGCGATCGGCGGGTGTGTTGGATTCCACGTTGGAATCCAGCAGGATCAAGTGGACACGCCCCACTTCCAGTTCCCATACGCGGGCAACAACCTCGCGACCGGGCAGGTCAACGCATACCTGCAGCGGGTTGCGTTTTTCGTCATAGAGCTCCACTAACGGCAGGTCGTTGTAGTCGATCAGCGCGCTGCGGGTTTCCTGCCAGCCGTCCTCGGTGAGGTGCTGGACGAAGTAACCCTGGTTGTAAATGAAGCCCACGCCAACGATCGGCATGCCCAGGTCGGAGGCTTCCTTCAGGTGGTCGCCCGAGAGGATGCCCAGACCGCCGGCATACACCGGCAGCGATTCGTGCAAGCCAAACTCAAAGGAGAAATAGGCGATGGTCTTGTCCAGCAGGTTGGGGTAGGTCTTATGGAACCAGGTGTCCTGCCGGGAGAGGTAGTTTTCCAGGTTTCGCATGGTGGCGTCGTAGTATTCGAGGTAGCCGGGCTGGGCCACGGCGGCGTTGACGCGCGTGCGCTCCACGCGATGCAGGAAAGCGACCGGGTTATGGTTGACCGCGTCCCACAGGAGCGGGTCGATGAATTGGAAAACGCGTTGGCCGTCCGGATTCCAGACCCACCACAGGTTGTGCGCCAGGCGGCGCAGTCCTTCGAGACGCTTGGGGAGGTTGAAGGAATTCGGGTACTCGCGGATAATTTTTTCAGGCATGTTTGATCGTCCTATATTGATAAAGATAACAGGCACATTTCACCCTCAAATTCTGTCAATAATAGATTGAGCATCAGAGGGGAATGACCGCCCGAATTATACCAGAATCCCGGTGAGGGAAAAATGCAGAACACGAAAACCACGAGAACCGAGAATTGAGAATAGAGAACCGAGAACCGTAGTCCATCGACAACACGGTATTTTTGAAGAGATGGTTTCCAAACCCGCCTTGTTGTAATTGCCGAATGTGGAAGGCGTATACGTGCAACCACTTCAGACAAACGGCTTTCTGAATGTGCTAACCTTTCCAACGGATTCCAAGCAGCACGATGACCGCCGCGCTGCCGGCCATCAGCAGCCAGAACCATTTATAGATGAAGGACGGTTCTGCGCGATACCTGGATATGGCTTGCTCCCATCGGTCATGCGCAGCCTGGCGGTTGATGTCTTCACTGGTAACGACGAACACTTTGAATTCCCGTTCCACGTGGGTCTTTTTGTTCTCATAACTGGTGGCGCCGATTGGGACAGGGTAGGTAATATCTGTGCCGCTGCGAATGGTCAGCCACTGGTGGTAGGCTTCCGGTTCCACCAGGAAATTGGCGGTCACCACCGGCGTGAAGGGGTCCATTTCGTACAGCATCACGTCTGGCCAGGTGTCGTGGTGGACCGCCGCGGACATCGTCTGCGGGAAAGGGGCGATGATCTTGAATGTTGCACCTGAACCATTCCACAGGTGCTTGATGGAGTTGAGCGCTTCAAATTCAACGCTCAGGTGGGTGCTTTTATCGCCGCAGATAATGTAGGCGTCCTTGTCCACCTCGATTGTCCCCTCAAAGCGCAACTTGTTATCTGAAAGCACCAGGTAGGCGCGCGGGACGTCTGCCGGGAAGCTGAACTCTGCTTTGGGTGGTTCGGGCTGGCTGGCGAGCGTGCGGGTTTCCTTTTCCGAGATGCGCACCGCCACCAGGACCAGCATGAACAGCAGCAGCCCGCCCATGAGCAGGGGTAAAATGCAGCCCGCCAGGGAGGAATCCTTTTTGTGCGCCGATGAAAGCATGCCCATATGGAATCAGTGTACATGAAAAAC
>DAONEZ010000125.1:0-5777 GCA_035403345.1 Anaerolineaceae bacterium | reverse complement strand
ATGTCACTATGATCGGTGGGAAGGTGATTGGCCATTTCTTTCTCCTGTTTAGGGGTATGGATTATTTTACAACACAATGATCAAAGGCATTTTCAGAATTGGTCGCGTTAAGACTATTGTCCGCCAGGTTCTTCGGCAATTAGATCCTTTTGCGCGACAACCTGGAGATGATCATGGAGGCAACAGCCAGCAGCAGGCTTGACGCGCTGAGCACCAGGACCTCGATCAAGCTGATCAAAGCCAGGAAGCTAGTGAAATAATCCGGTAGCGTCCAGGTGACTAGGGCACCATTGAGCACGAAGCTGAGCACGACCGGCAGCGAGGTGAGAAAGATCGTGGTCAAGCCGAGGCCGACCGTCCATCGGGCTGCGGCGAGCGGGCTAGCCTGGAATGGTTTCTGCACGACTACCGTCACCAGCCAGGCAATGAGCAGGGCAAGGAGGGTGGTAACGGCAATATACACGATCAATTCCGTCTCACCTGTGACCGAGCTGAGTGAATAGACCTTGCGGTCGATGAGGGCGTAGCGCAGATGAAACAGAGACGTATAACCGAGCCCTGCCAGCAGCCAGGGAACAGCGCGTTTGCCTGCGCGGATCAGCAGGGTGACACACAAACCGAGGAAAAGGGCGGCAACTACCGACCTCCATACCCTTTCCCGCAGCAGGCGTTGGGAGCGGATGTCAGCAAGGGCTTGCTGGAACTGGTCAACCTGAGCGTTCTCCTGTATATTGTAACGGGCGGAGGGGAGCACCGCTTTGGCATACGCCGTGACCAGGGCAGACTGTTGCTCATGGGTTGCTTCATCCAGGTTGGCTGATGCTGCCTGGGGCAGGGTCAGCATCTCCTGCAGCACGCGCCCCTGGGTGGTGGCTGGCAGGTTTGCTCCCAGCAGGGCGGAGATCGTGGGAGCTACATCGACCATGTTCATGTCCGCGTAGGTGCCGGGTTGAACCCCCTTGCCTGCCATGACGAAGGGCTCGAGCAGGACGATGGCATCCTGACCGCCGTGACCGCCCGCGTCGATCTGACCGTGGTCGCTGAGGACGATGAGGGTATCTTTCTGCAGGTCGAGCTGCTGGAGAATCTCAGCCAGGAGCGCATCAGCACGGCTGGCTGACGCATCCCAACCAGGCGAGGCAGGTCCGCCTTCGTAATGACCAGCGTAGTCAACCTGGTCGATGTGGATGAGGGTGAGCTGCGAGAGTCCGTCTTTCAGCCAGGGCAGGGCTGCATCCACCACCTGGCGATCTGCGGCAGCATCGTAGCCGGCGGTGTAGAAAGAGAAGTCAACATCCGATTGGGGCACCAGTTTCTCAAACCAGTCGTAGGCTGAAATGGCAGTGGCCAGCCCGGCGCGGTGGGCAGCGCTGAATATGTTGTCCTGGGTGATCACCGGGATATCCTCGTAGTCCTGGTTGAAGGCCGGGCCGCCGTTGATCTCCGGCCAAGCGCCGGTGAGGATGGTGCTGTAGCCAGGGGCGGAGTAGGAGGGCGGGCGGCTGTGCATCCTGGCGGAGGCACCTGACTGGCGCAGGTCCGCCAACGTAGGCATCACCCCGGCATCCATCGATGTGTCGTAGCGCAGGGCATCGATGAGCACGAGCACCACACGGCTGGCGGCTGGTTCCCCAAGGTCTTGACCTGGGGCAGGCGGGGCAGCGTCCAGGGGGGAGCGGTAGGCATAATTAGAGGAGATCATTCCGGTAGCCCAAAAATATGCACCAACCGCAAGGAGGATTAAAACAAGTATTAGTAAAATTGTGGAGAGGGTTTTTCGAGACATCATAATGTTCCTTCCGATTGTATAATTTTAGAGCAATTCAAACTATATACCTACTGCAATAACGGATTTGATTTGACCTCAAAGAGATCGACTTCTACTCACGATAAGTGGATTGATACCCCGTTCTTTGCGCCTTTGGCCGGGATCCTGCCCTTACTGATCCTGTGGGGAGAAAACCGGCTGCAAGTCGCCTTTCGGGTGGTTTTACCTGTATTCCTGCTTACAGTTGCAGGCGTGCTGCTGGTATGGCTTGTCTGCTTGCTCCTGTTCCGATCGAGGGTACGAGGCAGTTATTTCTCTCTACTTGTTTTCCTGCTTTTCTTTACCTTTGGACATGTTTATAACCAGATTGGAGGAACCCGAGTAGCGGGTATTGAAATCGGTTATCTCAAATTACTGGTGGTCTATGTGGTGTTACTTATCTTCGCCGGAATTTTCATTATCCTGCATAAACACCCGCGCACCACAATGGTTTCTGTTTTGAACATCATTACAATCGGCCTGGTCATTTTCAACATGGGGAGGATCCTGGTATTCCAGGTGCAGCGCGGGGGAAATTCGCGAGTAACGGGCAGTGAGGTAGTTGAGAAAAATCCAGATCAACCCGGGCAGCCAGATGTGTATTACCTGATCCTGGACGCCTATGCGCGCACGGATTTCCTGATGGAGACCTACCAGTATGATAATTCATCCTTCATTGAGGCGTTAGAAGAACGTGGCTTTTATGTGGCGGATTGTTCGAATTCCAATTAAGACGGTACACTTTCGTCGGTGGCCTCCTCGCTAAATTTTGACTACCTGGATCTATACGATATACCGGATGATGACTTGAGCGGGAGAACGGGGAAGGAAGTCAAGCAGTTGGCGAATAACCGGGTGATGAAGGAGCTCAGACCGCTGGGGTACCAATTCGTCACCACCCGCGGGTATTCGGCTTTCAATGATATTCGAACCTCAGACTTATATCTGAACGTGGTTGATGATCCTGCGCGCCAGTTCACGCTGCAGCGCTCCCAGTTTACGCGCCTGTTCCTGTCAACCACCCTCCTGCGCGTGGTCTTTGAGTTATACACTGCCAATCCTTCCGAGTATGCGTTCATTCCGTATTGGTTTGAACTGAGTTCGGAGAATGAGTTCCTGGATAGCTCCACCTTCTGGTATAACCAGACGCGCTATGTGCTTGATCAATTAGAGACCATCCCGGAGCGCAAGGGAAATTTCTTTGTTTATGCCCATATCAATGCGCCTCATGGACCTTACGTTTTCGATCGTGACGGCAATTTCCGGTACATCGAACCAACGGATAACAGGAAAGAATACTACGTTGATACCATCATTTACTTAAACAAGCGCGTCCTGCAACTAGTGGACACCTTGTTATCCAAATCCGAGCAAGCGCCCATCATAATTATCCAGGGTGATCATGGTTCTCACATCGTCGCTGGCGGATATGACAAGCACAAGATCCTGAACGCGTATTTCCTGCCGGGGAGTGATTTCGAGCTCTACGATACGATCACCCCGGTGAATACGTTCAGGATCATCCTTAACGAGTATTTCGGAAAACAGTATGAATTGTTACCGGATAACTTGTTTGTAAAAGTCACCAACAAACGCGAGATTCATCCGTCGCAATGCACATACCCATAAGAAAAGTCACAGGCTAAGCGTTGCTACCTGTGACTTTTTGGATAAGCAATCTGCGACTTAATCCCTGGGCGGATAACCGGTGATGTCGCGGATCTCATCGTAGAGCGGTTTGAGACGCTCGTACATCTTCAAATACACGCGGTTGTAAAGCTCGTCGTAGATCTTGCGGTTCTCAGCGATAGGTTCGAAGGTCTTTCCCTTGTGGGTCATTTCACGCACTGCGGTGGCAAAGTCGGGATGCAGTTTGAGCCCCACCGCCAGGTCGATGGCCGCGCCCAACCCGCTGGTCTCGTACACGTGCGGACGGGTGGCGGGCAGACCGAAGATGTCAGCGGTGAGCTGCAGGGCGGCATCGCTCTGGCTGCCGCCGCCGGCCACGCGAATCTCCCGGATGGGAACTTTGGTGCGCTTGCTGGTGCGCTCGGCTCCTTCACGCAAGCCGTAGGCCAGCCCCTCGAGGATGGAGCGGTACAGGTGCGCGCGGGTGTGCACGTCGCCGAAGCCGATGATTGCGCCCTTGGCTTCGGGGCCGGGTACCTTAAGACCAGGGGACCAGTAGGGCTGCAGGGTCAGCCCAAGAGAGCCGGGCGGCACAGATTTCACCAGGTCGTCGAACAATTCCTCAGTCTCCACGCCGCGTTCACTAGCCAGGCGTTGTTCATTCATGCCGAACTCACGCTTGAACCAGCTTACCATCCAGAACCCGCGGTAGATCTGGATCTCTAGCGAATAATTGCCCGGAACAGCAGACGGGTAGGGTGGGATGAGCGGGATGGCCTCCACGTAGCGGTCCAGGGTGGTGTTGATCGTGGCGGTGGTGCCGTAAGACAGGCAGGGAATGGCAGGTTCGAGGCAGCCAGCCCCGATGACCTCGCAGGCCTTATCCGCGGCGGCGGCAATCAACGGCAGCCCTTCGGGGATGCCTGTGGCAGCGGCTGCTTCGTGGGTGATCAAGCCGAGTTGTTCAGCAGGCTTGATCAGGTCGGGCAAGATCTCGCGGCTCACGGGCACAGCCTGCCACTTCCAGTCGAGCTTGCCGGCGTAGTCCTGCTTCTTGTAATCAAAGGGGATGTAGGCTACCGTGCAACCGACAGAATCCGAAAAATTGCCGGTCATGCGGAAGGTGAGGTAACCTGAAAGCTGCAGGTATTTGTGGGTTTTTGCCCAGATCTCAGGCTGGTTATGCTGCAGCCAATTGCCCTCGGCTTCCGCCTGCAGGTACTTGACAGTCTCGGTCATGCCGGCGACTTTAAACAGCGCACCCCACACCCCGCCTACCGGTTTGAGCCCCGGGGTACGGCGCTGATCCAGCCAGTGAATTGCCGGGCGCAACGGTTTTCCTTCCTTGTCCACGTTGATGATGGTGGAGCGCTGTGTGGTGAGTGAGACACCGGCGATCTTTGCTTTATCCACCCCTGGCATGCTCCAGAGTTGCTGGCAGGCTTCACACAGGGCCTTCCACCAGACTTCCGGGTCCTGTTCCGCCAGGCCGGGGGCGGTGGAGTAATAGGGTTCGATCACCACCCGGCTGCGGGCGACCAGGTTGCCCTGCAGGTCAAAGATCAGGGCCCGCGTGGATTGTGTTCCGGAATCGATGGCTAACAAATGCTCAGCGCTCATTTATTCCTCCAGGTTCTTGCTCCAGGTTTTCCCGGCTTGCTCGGCGCTCATATCAAGTCCGAGCGTGCCGCCGGGGTTCATGATGTTGTTCGGATCGAAGTGCGTCTTCAAGGCACGGATGACATCCATCTGCGCGCTGCCGATCTGCCCTTCCAGCCAGGGGGAGGTCTGTTTGCCTACCCCGTGATGGTGGCTCATGGCTGCACCGCTCTCCTGGATCTTGCCGAGGATGCCATACTGCAAGGCCAGGTATTCTTTGATGGTATCCATTTTAGCAATAAATATGAAATAGAGGTTGCCGCCCTGGGGGTAGGCGTGTGAGAGGTGCGTCATGCATACTGTGCCGGGTCGTTCTTTTATGAAGCCGCGCACAACTTCATGAACATGCTTCATTTGTGACCAGGTGACCGCACATTCCAGGGTATCGATGAGTACACCGAAATCCTCCAGGTCTTCGCGCATGTAGGGGTCGCGGAAGCGTCCTGCCTCCCAGTTTTTTGTGACCGGCGCGAAGCTGATATTGAACGCGCCATGTTTAAGGCAAATACGTCGGATTTGCCGGTTAACGTTGCGCGAGAAGTTGCGTTCGCCATCCGTCAGCCCCAGCAGCAGGCATTTCTGCATGGGCTGGTAGCCCAGGGCTTTAAGCACCGTATCTGCAGGCGTGCCTTCGATATGATAGAGCTTCATGGCCACGTCGGTTTCTTCCGGGTCGGAGAGG
>DAONEZ010000124.1:0-5795 GCA_035403345.1 Anaerolineaceae bacterium | reverse complement strand
CCCATCCTCCTGGCCATGGTCTTCGGCTACATCGTTGCAATCCCCATCGGCCTGGTTGCTTTCTCCACCATCGGGACCAGCAACTGGCTCATCGCCCCCAAGATCGTATTCCCGACCTTCAATAACGCGCTCACCGCAACCGCGATGATCGGTATCGGCGTTATGGCTATTGCCACCATTCCGGAATCCACCGCCCACCTGTATCAGATCAGCCTGTACATCGATCACCTGGCTGAAGAGCAGGGACGCGAGAAACCCGGCCTGGCCAAGCACATCGGCCTCAACCTGATGCTTGATGGTTTGAACGACCTGGTCAATGGTCTCTTCGGCTCCACCGCCGGCACCAACTATGGCGAGAACAACTCCCTGATGGTGATCACCCGCAACTACTCCGGCCCGGCTTTGATCACGGCTGGCTGTATCGCCATCATCCTCGGCTTCATCGGACCGCTCCGCGATGCCATCTATAGCATCCCGACTGCCGTCAACGGTGGTTTGGCTATCTATCTGTATGGTGTCATCGGCGTTCAGGGTATTGCCCTTATGATGGCTGAGAAAGTTGACCTGTACGATCCCGGTAAACTGGCGATCGTTGCCCTTATCCTGGTCGTCGGCATCGGCGGCAACATCGGATACGGCGGCAACCTACCCATCCCGCTGCTCAAGAGCATCTTCCCGTTCGGATGGCCTGCGATCGCTGCGGCTGCCGTCTTCGGCATCCTCATCAACCTGCTCTTCCTGGCGATCAAACCTCCCAAGGTGCGCTCGACTGATGTTTTAGAGTAATTCTGTAAAACAGGTAAAGCATTCAAATGCTCCCCGGGTTTCCCCCGGGGAGCATTCTTTAAAACTTCGGTTATAATCAAGGCACTTTTGGAAGGAATCGATTAATGATCTTAATTACTGGTGCCGCCGGAAAAACCGGCAAAGCAATCCTGAATACGCTCACCCGTCGCGGAATCCGCGTTCGGGCTTTGGTCCGCTCGCAACAACAAAAAGAGGCACTCAAGCGTATGGGGGTCAACGAGGTAATGATTGGCGACCTGCGCAATGCTGAAGACCTGCAGCAAGCAATGCAGGGCATCCGCAAGGTATATTACATCTGTCCCAATATCGCCCCGGACGAGGTTGCCATTGGGCAGAGCCTGATCGACCTGGCAAAAAAAGCCGAGGTCACCCGTTTCGTTTATCACTCAGTGCTTCATCCCCAGGTGGAAGCCATGCCTCACCACTGGCAGAAAATGCGCATGGAGGAAAAACTTTTCGAATCCGGTTTGTCCTTCTCAATTCTCCAACCCTGCGCTTACATGCAGAACCTGCTGCAAAACTGGAAATCGATCATTGACGAAGGTATTTATGCTGTTCCTTATGCCACTTCTGCCCGGATCAGCATCGTCGATCTTGAGGATATCTCTGAGGTCGCAGCGAACGTACTGACGCAGCAGAATCACAAGAATGCCATTTATGAACTGGCCGGACCGCAGCCACTATCGCAGGATGAAGTGGCTGAGACCTATGTAACCGCTTTACAGAAACCTGTGAAAGCAGTTACACTCAACCGTGATGCCTGGGCAGCCAAAGCCGCTGAGGCGGGCACGTCCGCGTTTCAAATTGATGTGTTGGTCAAGATGTTCGAGTATTATGAAAAATACGGACTGATTGGAAATCCGTGGGTACTCACTACCTTGTTAGACCGCCCACCTGTTAATTTTGCCACTTTCGTCTCAAGACAAATTCGCGCTTATTCAAAATATTAACTTCTTAAGAAGGATTGAAAACATCTAATGGATAAAACCAAAAGTCACCAGTGGAACTTTGCTTTTGATGCCATTCCCATCCTGTTTCACAGTCAAACAGATTCATTTATGAAATACCTTGAAAAAGATGGCATAAAATTCCTCCAGTTTTGGTGGGATCATGTTGGCGACAAGATGGATGAAGAAAAGCGCGTAAGTTCAGGAGGCTTAACTTTTGAGACCGAGCGTATCGACAAGAAGACCCACCTGGTAATCATCACCCTGCCTTCCCCAAAGGCTGACGGTGAAGCTTATTTCCTTGGACTTGTGGCACGGCCTGAAAGACGGTTCTCCTTTGTGCGTTTTTACACCTCAGACTGTTACGTGCTTTATCGGGACGATGGCGTTAACCAGACCCACCGCACCTCAATGGCATTCATCACTCCCCAGGCCCACGTTCGTCCGCGCGGTATCGGATTAAATCCCACCAAGTTGGATTTTAAGAGGATTATCAAGAGCAAGTTGGAGAAAAAGAAAAAGTGAATAAAATTTCCACTGAACTAATTATTGTAATTGTGGCAATCCTGTTCTTTTATCTGCGAATTGCCTTGCTGCGCGGCAAAAAGAAACGCATGGAACGGGAACTGGCTCTCACCCGCCGTAAGGTCAAGGGCAGGTCAAAAGGCGCAGCTTTACCACAAAAACCAAAGGGATCTCCCAACTTCAATGTTACGAACTGGTTCCTGGTTGCCCTGACGGTGCTGATCATCCTGGCAGGGGTGATCATGTACAACCAGATGGTCCTTTTCGGGATTTCATTAGTCAAGGATGCTGAATTTATCGCAACGTACTCGAAGTTCTGGTACATTCCGGTAGCCCTGGGAATCATTGCTTTATCGTTCTGTATAACGATCGATAAACCCAGGCTGGATGACGAAGCGGATTAATTTGCATAAAATCACAAGAGGTCACAGTGTGACCTCTTGTGCAATATTTTATCAATATTGAGGTGCCTTATGAAAAAATTGATCGTGTTTTCCGTATTGTGTTTGCTTCTTCTGAGCGCATGCGCCAAAGCTGCTCCCACTACTGCCCCGGTCACAAGCGAAGCCAGTGTCACAGCTGAAGGTCAGACCCTGCTCGAGACGCGTTGCACCACCTGCCACACGCTGGACAAAGCCATCAGCGAGAACGGCAACGCGAGTCAATGGACGCGCATTGTGGAGCGGATGATCTCCAACGGCGCACAACTCACGGATGCTGAAAAGGCAGTGCTGATCGACTACCTGGCTGCCACTTACAAGTAGATTAGCGGGTTTTTCCCAGGCAAACCGCCACGGTCTCACGAATGGCGGCGTCAAGGTCTGCGGGGCTGTACCCAAGAATGAACTGGGATTCAGCCGGATCAATAAACGTATTCGCGGTCTGCAATTCCACAAACCGTACCGGGTCCAACCCTCCCTCGCGACCCTGGAACTGGTGCAGCAGTTTTACCAGCCGCGTACCAAGCCGTACCAGTCCATCCGATAAGATGATCACACGCTTGCGTTTTCCAGCGGCCGCGACGAACTTCTGCAACAATTGCTCCCAGGTCAAGTTCTCACCGCCGACCGGGTAGCATTTCCCGGCCTCCCCGCGCTCAACCGCGCCGGCGATGGACTGCGCCACCTGTGTCACCGTCACGCAGGTCGTCCCACCGCGCGGGTATAGCAGGGGCAGGTTGGAGGCAACATACTTGATCAACGGTTTCCAGAGCGGCAGCCTGCCCGGCATGGTACCGAAGATGTAGGGCAATTCAAGCGTCATCACCGCTACCTGGTCACCGCCGGCTTCAATGGCTGCCCGCGTCTGCTCCACCCGGCTGCGGATGTAGGGATGCCAGGTGGAAAGTTTCATGCGCGGCCAGGTGCGGTCAAAGTAGGCAAAGTAAGAGCCCAGGATGACCAGTTTTTTCAGCCCTGTTTTCCGCCCGAGTGACGCCAGGCGTTTGACCGGCTCTACGTTTTGTTTGTAGAAATATGGATAAGCCGGCCGAATGGGGGTCACGCGGTCATCCGCCCCGGCAGCGAACACCACGGCATCCTGTCCTGATAGCAGTGAAACCACCGCGTCATCGTCCATCAGGTTCAAATTGCCAAATTGAATGGATACGGACGCGGGGAACAGGTCCGGGACCGGCAACGGCGGCAGGGCCAGTACGGATACCCGGTGTCCGCGTTTCAATAACTCAAGCGTGGCATGGTACCCCAGCAAACCGGTGCCGCCAATGACCAGGACATTCATTTTTCCCTCAACTGATTGGAAACTTAAGCAATATTAACTGAATCGATAATTCCAACGATCACGGAGATCACGCAGGCATCCGGGTTCTTGAGTACCTGGCGTGCGCCGTTGCCCTCACGGTTCACCAGCACGGTGTCGCCGATGCCGGCGTGCGAGTTATCGAGGGCAATGAATTCGTCGTCCGGCTTTTCCCCCGCCAGCCCCAATGGCTGCACCACCAGCAGCCGGCGATTCTTATAATGCGGGTGGCTGATGGTGGTTACCACAGTTCCAACAACTTTACCAAGTATCATAAGTCTCTACGAATAATTCGTTGTGCCGCGTTTCATCACGAAATCAAATTCGCCATCCGGGCGTACTGCCAACTCATCCACGATACCCACCAGGGCCAGGTCCACCGGCACAAACTTGACCACCGGCATGGCCAGGGCAGCTTCACGCGAGCGCACCATCACACACAGGTCACCCGGTCCGGCTTGCACCACGTCAGCAGCAACCTGTAAGGTTCCCACCGGTTCCAAGCGGCGGTTGAGCGGCTGGACAACCAGCAGCTTCAACCCCTCAGTGCCGGGGTACTTGATGGTGCAGATGGCTGTGCCATGCACACGCCCCAGCAGCATTTACTTGACTCCAATATTGTTGAGCACGCGCGTGATGATGGTCTCCAGCAGGGCCGGGTCCACCTGGTTGCCCAACTTGGCAGCCACAGCCTCGCGGATGCGCTTGCGCATGGATTCCTCGTCCGTACCTTTTTCACTGCACGGGCAGCCACCCGCAGGCTGCGCCTGGGGCTGCGAGAGGTAGGGCCGCACCGGAGCTGCCGGCGGGAGGTCATTGGGTTGCACCAGCCTGACGCCCAACTTGTGCGCGCTCTCGTACGCCAACTCGGTGAGCACCACGTTATCCGACACCTCCAGCACCATTTGACCGCTGCGGGCCAGGTCCTCGATGTCGCGTTCTGTGTAAAATCGTTTCGCCATGCGTTACTCCTTCCCGGGAGGATCAAGCGGGGTCATGCACCCTTGATCCCGTCCAGCCCTTCCAGCGCGGCGATGGCTGCGCTGCGCGCGGTGATAATCTCCGCCTCGCTGCCCGAAAGCCACATCCTGCCGAAGCGTCCCACCGAGGAGACATGCACGATCTTGATGTTGGCCTTCTTTTCGGCTTCATTGACTGCATAGTTAATGTAAGCAGCCGGAGCACATTCCAGAACCAGCATGGTCTCACCCGGCACGATCATACTGCCGCGGCGGAAGCGGTTGAGCAACTGCGCTTGGTAGGGGTCGATGCGTGTGATGACCTGGGTGGAGACCACCTCGGGTTTGATGCGGTCTTCCTTGCGCAAGCCCAGCCGATCCAGCACCACCTGCCCGGCTTCCAGCACGGCTGCCTGGTTGAGCGAATGTACCTCAAACATACCGAACTCGCGTTCAACGATCTGCGCGCCTGGTTTGGACTCGGTGGCCTTCACGGCAATATCGACTACGCGAAAGACCTCGTTGCCCGGGGCCATTTCCACGTACAGGGCGGCCATGCCCTCCACCGGCAGGTCACCCTGCGTGATGGTACCCACAAAGGCGGCATACTGCGCCTGCATGCGGTCAAGAAAACAATAACAACGTAATGAAAAAGCATCAGCCATACTTCCTCCTCATTTCAATCTCCTGCGTCGTGTAGTGCAATCCCCAGCGGGGTGACAAACATGGCCTGCTCAGCCACCTGCGTGGGAATACCGGTGTATTCGGCGATTACCTCTGCAATGCCAGGGAAAAGCAC
>DAONEZ010000123.1:0-5796 GCA_035403345.1 Anaerolineaceae bacterium | reverse complement strand
AAATTCGCTATTCGCGAAGGTGGTCTGACGGTTGGCGCCGGTGTGATCACTAAGATTATTGCTTAGGAAAAAGGAGCGTCAGCCAGTTTACCGGCTGCAATGGATAGGCTATGGCGTCAAAAAAGAAAGATGTACGACCCGTTATCACATTCGCGTGTGATGTTTGCAAGGAACGCAATTACACCTCCGAGAAGAACCGGCGCAATGACCCGGCTCGCATGGAGATCAGCAAGTATTGTCCGCGCTGCAAGAAACACACAAAGCACCGCGAGACAAAGTAGACAGGTTGAGATCGGCAAGGCAGTGAAAATCTGCCTTGCCGATGTACAGGCCAGTAGCTCAATTTGGCAGAGTGCCTGTCTCCAAAACAGGAGGTTGCGGGTTCGATTCCTGCCTGGCCTGCCAAGAAGAAAAAATCGCCGTCTTTTTGGCGGCGTTTTAGCCTAAGAATAAGGAGTAATCCATGGCGGAAAAAAGTGTGAAGCCAAAAAAAGAAGGCCGCATCCAGCGCTGGTGGCGTGAAACTGTAGGCGAATTACGCAAGGTCACCTGGCCGACTGCGCGTGAAGCCTGGCGCTTAACCAAGATTGTCCTGTTGGTCATGGTTGCCATGGGTGCCTTGCTGGGCACATTGGATTTCCTCTTTACCAAATTGATCGGTCTGGTGGTGGGGTAACCCTGACTGTCAGGCATTAAGGAATGGGTATTAATGGACGCGCAAGACGATATCAATCGGGATGAACTGGAAGACTCCAGCCCGTTGGAAGAGGAAACCTCCTCCAGCCAGTTCAACGCGTCTCCAGCTGTAGACCCTGAGCAGGTTGGCCGTAAGGATTCCAGGAAAGAAGCTTCCGCTCCCGCAGAGATCCCTGTAGAAGGGTCCTCTGATCGGGCGTGGTTCGTTGTGCATTGTTATTCAGGCTACGAGAACAAGGTGCGCTATAACCTTGAGCAACGTATCGAAACCATGGGGATGAAGGACCGCATCTTTGATGTCGTCATCCCAACGCAGGAAGAGATCGAAGTGCGCGATGGCAAGCGCCGCACAGTTGAGCGCCATGTGTTCCCCGGGTACGTCCTGGTAAACATGATCCTCTCGGAAGAATCCTGGTACGTGGTGCGCAACACTCCGGGTGTGACCGGATTTGTGGGTATGGGCAACGATCCCACCCCGCTGCGCCCCGAAGAGGTTCAGCAGATCCTGCGCCGCATGGAAGCAGAAGCTCCGCTGGTAAAGGTAACCTTCAAGGTTGGAGAACGTGTACGCATTGTTGACGGTCCCTTTAATGATTTCCGCGGGATCGTGGCTGAAATTGACATGGAGCGCACCAAGGTGCGCGTAATGGTGAACTTCTTCGGAAGAGAAACCCCTGTGGAACTCGACTTTCTACAGGTTGAAAAGGCATAATCAGGTCATTGACCTGTTTGTGGGAGGGTGCTCCCCAATCACCCGTTATAACCACCAAGGAGAATAGAAGTGGCAAAGAAATTTAAAGCGATTGTTCGTTTGCAGATCACGGCTGGAAAAGCCAACCCTGCACCCCCCATCGGCCCGGCATTGGCTGGCCATGGGATCAACATTATGGCTTTCTGCAAGGAATACAATGCCCGCACGCAAAACCGCGCCGGCGAGATCATTCCCGCGGAAATCACCATCTACACCGATGGTTCCTTCACCTTCGTGCTCAAGTCCTCTCCGGCGTCCGTGCTGCTCAAGAAAGCCGCCGGCATCGCCAGCGGTTCCAAGGTGCCCAACCGTGAAAAGGTTGGCAAGGTCACCAAGGCACAGGTGCGCGAGATCGCAGAGATCAAGATGAATGACATGAACGCGATCGATATCGAAGGCGCCATGCGCCAAATCGAAGGTACAGCCCGCAATATGGGTATCACGGTAGTTGAAAAGTAAGTTAGTGGGAGGGTGAGTCTCTCACCCGATAACACCACGAAGGAGAAAAATGGCAAAACACGGTAAGAAATACCTGGAGGCTCTCTCCAAAGTTAATCCCGCAACAAATTACGCTCCCCGCGAAGCAGTAGCCCTGGCAAAAGAAACTTCTTATGCCAAATTTGACGCCACCGTTGAAGTGCACATGCGCATGGGCCTCGACCCGCGCCAGGCTGATCAACAGGTGCGTGATGTGGTCGTCCTGCCCAACGGACTTGGCAAGACCGTACGCGTCCTGGTTTTCACCCAGGGTGAAGGCACCGCCAAGGCACAGGAAGGCGGAGCTGATTTCATTGCTGACGGTGACGAAATGATCAACAAGATCGCCGCTGGTTGGACCGATTTCGATGTGGCTATTGCCACCCCGGATATGATGGGTAAGGTTGGCCGCCTGGGCCGCGTGCTTGGTCCCCGCTCCCTCATGCCGAACCCCAAAGCCGGAACCGTCTGCTCGGTGGAAGACCTGCCGCGTGTGATCAATGAAGCCAAAGCCGGCCGCGTTGAGTTCCGTCTCGACAAGACCGCCAACATCCACGTACCAATCGGCAAAGTCTCATTTGACGCGCAGAAACTGTTCGAGAACTTCTCCGCGCTCATGGACGCTATCAAGAAAGCCCGCCCCTCCGGCGCCAAGGGTACCTACGTGCGCAAGATCAGCGTCACCTCCACGATGGGGCCTGGCGTGAAGGTTGATCCTCTCCAGGCAATGAATATCGCCCGGGAAGATTAGTGGTATAATTCACCCCGCTGAGTGAAATAAATTCAGCGATTCACCAAAGATAGCCGGTGTCTGTAAAGACTCAATATCCTGCCGAGGTGAAGACGAAATCCTGAGTTTGACTCCCTATATGGGATTAGGAGTAAGTCTTTGTCTGGCAGAACCGGACAAAGACTTATTTTTTGAAGGAAGGAGGTAGATTTCATTGGCATTTTCAAAGCAGAAGAAGGGCGATATGACCGCCCATTATGAGAAATGGTTGAAAGACAGCCAGGCTGTATTCGTCCTTGAATACGTCGGCTTGACCATGAAGGAAATTGATGCCTTCCGGGCAAAAGCCCGCGAAAGCGGAAGTGAGCTTCACCTGGTCAAGAATACTCTCTTCAGCCAGGCATTGTCCAACCTGGGGTACCCACAGCCGAAATTCCTGGAAGGGACTTCACTGGTCGGATTTGCATTTTCTGATGCTGCAGGTTTGGCGAAGAGTTTCGCTGAATTCACCAAGGGTAACGATACCCGCAAGGTGAAAGGCGGATTCCTCGGCAAAGAGCTCATCACTGACAAACAGGTAAAAGCCCTGTCAGACCTTCCGGCATTGCCCGTCATGCGCGCCATGCTTTTGGGAGTGATCAACGCTCCTGCATCAAAACTGGTCCGCACACTGGCAGAACCCGGCCGTTCCATGGCCGCCGTTGTAAAAGCCTATTCTGAAAAGTCCACCGCGGCTTAATGGATACGGTTCAAAAATAAATACTAAAAATTATAATAGGAGTTTTTGAAATGGCTGAATTAGAAAAAATTGTCGAACAGTTGAGCGCTCTCTCTGTTCTCGAAGCTGCAGAACTGGTGAAATTGCTCGAGGAAAAATGGGGCGTTTCCGCCGCTGCACCCGTCGCTGTTGCCGCTGGCCCCGCCGCCGTTGCCGCTGAACCCGTTGAGGAAAAGACCGAGTTCGATGTCGTCATCAAAGATGCCGGCCCCAAGAAGATCGAAGTCATCAAGGTCATCCGCACCCTCACTAACCTCGGACTGGTTGAAGCCAAATCCATGGCTGAGACCGCTGGCGCCAAGGTCCTCTCCGCTGTTGGCAAGGAAGCCGCCAATGACGCCAAGGGCAAACTGGAAGCCGCCGGCGCAGTGATCGAACTCGCCTAAGTTTCAATTTTGCATTCAAAATCAGGGTAAGCCCAGGCTCGCCCTGATTTTTGTTTTTAATCTTGTTAGTGTTGAACAATGGATCTTCCAATTTGCACTGGGGTATACTTAACCAACCTGATTTTTTGCAGAAGGCGGGCGGTAATAATCCAACAATACATTTTGCCGAGGAAACCATGAGCGTTTTTGATCGTAAGCGTTTAACCAATGAAGTCTTCAAGCTGGATGTAGAACGCATGCGCAAGGGCTGGTACACCGACAAGTATTTTGTCAATATCGCGCATATGTTGGAAGTGCTGGACCGCGAGGGTTACAACTATAGCGGGAAACATCCACGCGTGATCCCCAACCATGATCTCAGCAAGGTGCAGAACGGGGACCTGGAAGTGGAAATGCAATGGTTCACGCGCCATGCAGGCAAGACAGTGATCGTTGGCGTGGATAAAGCCCTGGCGATCCTCAAAACATGCACCGGTTACTTTGACCAGGGAGAGTTTGTGAACACGGCGCATAACCTCCAGGTTTGGGCAGTGGAAGATGGGGATTTTGTGTCCTATGCCGGTGACCCGTTGAAGGTCCAGCCAGTAATGCGCGTGCGCGGGCGCTATCGCGACTTCGCCATGCTCGAGACGCCCACCCTGGGCATCCTGACCCGCGGCAGCCGCGTGGCGACCAATGTGTACGAGACTTTGGTGGCAGCCAAGGGCAAACCTGTGATGTTCTTCCCGGCGCGTTTCGACCTGCATGAAGTCCAGGCAGCGGACGGTTACTCCTACCAGATCGCGGTACAGCGTTTCAACCAGGATTACGCAGCACAGTTGGGTCCCATGGTCTCCACCGACTCACAAGGAGACTGGTGGGGAGGGGCTGGCGGAGGCACCGTGGCGCACGCAGCCATTGCTTCTTTCCTGGGAGATACGGCTGAAGCCATGGTGGCATTTTCACGCACAGTTGATCCTGCCATAGCCAGGATCGCCTTGGTGGATTTTGAGAACAATTGCGTCAGGGAAACGGAACGCACCTGCCATGCCATGTTTGTAGAATATATGAAAAACATGGAGGCTGGCAATGAACAGGAAGCTCATCGTTATGTGCTAAACGGTGTCCGCCTGGATAACGGTGCCACCATGCGGGATGAATCGCTCGAAATGCTGGGCGACCCGCTGCTCGACCAGGGTGTGAACCCGCGTCTGGTGCAAAAGGTGCGCAACGCGCTGGATAACGTTTGGAAGGAATGGGAACTCACGCCTGAATGGAAGGCGCGCGCCGAGGAGTATTGCCGTAAGGTCAAGATCGTAGTCTCAGGCGGGTTTAATGTCGAAAAGATCACCCGTTTTGAACGCGCCAAAGTGCCGGTGGATACCTATGCGGTAGGCTCGTCCTTCCTGGATAATCACGGCGTGACCAATATGGATTTCACCGCGGATATTGTACGCGTGAAGATCGAGGGAGAATGGGTGGATTTGGCCAAGGTGGGACGCAAAGCCTGTGACAACCCGGAATTGAAGAGAGTTTGGTGATTTAATGAAACGTGCACTAAAGGCTTCTACTTCAGCATATTTTGATTTCCTGGAAGCGTGGGCTGAAAACCTTTCAACCAGGTTGTTGAATCAAAAGGATAACCCGGCGGGTGAAGTGGCCGTGCTGGTCGTGGATATGATCAATGGATTTTGCAGCCAGGGCGCGCTGGCCAGCCCCCGTGTGAACGGCATCGTACCGCCAACCGTGGACTTGCTTGAATGTGCTCATGAACATGGTGTGCGCGATTTCTTCCTGCTTAATGACACCCATGACCCCGAGGCAGTTGAGTTCAATTCCTTCCCGCCGCACTGCGTGCGTGGCACCAGTGAAGCGGAACCTGTGCCCGAGATCAAGGCACTGGATTTTTTCCCGCAAATGAATGTGATCGCCAAGAACTCGATCGCCTCCAATCTCGACACCCTCTTTCCTGATATCCTCGCCAGCCGCCCTCAACTGA
>DAONEZ010000122.1:0-5838 GCA_035403345.1 Anaerolineaceae bacterium | reverse complement strand
CGATTATATTTTCACCGATGACACTGACATCCAGTTGAATGACTGGTCAACCGACCCGGATGAGAACAGTGCACACTACGGGGCCAGCTTTCTATACGTGACCTATCTGCTGGACCGTTTTGGTGAGCATACCACGCGCCAGATCGTGGCGGATGCCGAAAATGGATTTGAGAGTATCGATCGGGCATTTACAGCGAATAACCTGGTCGACCCATTGACCGGTGAACCCGTGACAGCCGATGAGTTCTTCCGAGATTGGACCATCGCGAATTACCTGGTGGACAATTCTCTCTATGACGGCAGATACACTTACACCAACTATTCCGGGGTGTATGCCGCCAATACCACCGACACGGAATCCATTTGTGACGGGACGGTCAGGAATCGCAGCGTGCATCAGTACGGAACCGACTATATCGAGTTGGATTGTCCAACTGATCATGTCACCTTTGAATTCAATGATCCCGAAGCGGTTCAGATGCTGCCGATCGATAATTATGCTGGTAGTTTTGCCTGGTCCAATCGCGCAGATTCATCAGACACGTCTATGCAGCGCGAATTTGATTTCACTGATGTAATCGGACCAATTGAAATGACGTACCAGGCCTGGTACGACCTGGAAGAGGATTATGACTTCGTTTACCTGCTGGCCACCATCGACGGGCAGCACTGGCAGATGGTGAACATGCCCTCCTGTACTTCCCGCAACCTGAACGGCAACAACTATGGCTGCGGGTACAACAGCTCCAGCGGTGGGTGGATCACTGAAAGCGTGGACCTGTCCGGTTTCGCCGGCCAGAAGGTGACGCTAAGTTTTGAGTACATCACAGACGAAGCCGTGGCTGGAGAAGGATTGGTATTGGACAATATTAAGGTAGCGGCCATTGATTATTTGTCGGATTTTGAACAGGATAATGGCGGCTGGGAGCTGCAAGGCTTTGTGAACATCACCAATGCCATTCCGCAGACTTACCTGGTCTCTGTATTCAGCACGAATGGTTCCGCACCCATGCAAAAATTCGAAGTAAAAGATGGGGAAGGGCTTAACCTCAAATTGGATGCCCTGCCTGCGGGAGAGCGATATATCATCGCCATCAGTGGTACAGCCCGTTATACGCGGCAGGAAGCCCAATATCAATATAATGTCAGGTAATTAAATCAACCAGCTTGCGCTGGTTGATTTTTTGATAACGCAATACTCTTATTGCTTTTTCTTCTGCAGGGCAGCCAGTTGTTGCTTAAGCTCAGCGCTGCGTGTTTCGGCGGCATTCTCTACTTCCAATTTCACATATTCATACTTGTCCTGGATGCGCTTACGCATTTCATCGCCGGATAGGGGTGTTAGAAGAGTGACCAATACAGAACCCAGGACGCCGCCCATTAAAAACCCGGAAAGAAATTTCCCAAATTTGTTCATATTGCCTCCAAATAATTGACTCGCCTTTATTAAACCTCTAATTGACGATTTTAGCAATCCAGCTTCAACACCTTAAATAACCAGGGGGCGATCAAACTTACCCACAAACCGATCAAGGTATATCGGAGGACGCGAAAGACAGCATCCGCCAGGGGCGGTTCCGTAGGGAAGACCAGCTTCAGCCCGAAATAGAAGGCGACAATCCCGATCAGCCCCAACAGGTAGCGCAAAAACCGTTTGACAGAATTGCAGTTGATGACGTACTGGCCAAAAAAGTGCCTGTAGAGGGCAAAGCCCGCGCAAAAACCAAAACCAACCCCGCCCAGAGTCAGCACTCCTTCCAGGCTGTAGGGATCAGGAGCCTGTGCACCTGCCGCCACTGCCAGCGTGGTCCACTGCTCAGGGAGAGAAAAGTCTGTCGCGAGCGATTTTACGAGCACCCCCAGGCCGATGATGAAGGCACCCAGAAACAGACTCAACAGAAGTTGAGTTCCGAGTCCTTGTTTCTTTAACCAGGCTGCCAGCGGAGCTTCCAATTTTAGATAGCCCCAGACCAGCAAACCGCCGAGCATCCATCCGCCGAGCACATCGCGCACAAAGTGCATGCCAAGGTAAACGCGGGAAATGCCCACGAAAAAGATGATCAAAACGCAGAGAATTGTCAGCCACTTTTTCTTCGCGCTGGCAGCGATAATGCCCCAGATGGCGGCTGAATTCTGCGAGTGACCGGAAGGCAGACCGAAAGAAGTCTCAGAACTTAATGCCTGCACCTGCGCATCCACCCAGAAGGGACGCGGACTGTGCAGCATCATCTTGAAGCTGGAGTTCAATCCGGCGCTCAAAATAAGCATCATGGCAGTCCGAAAACCGGTGGCGGCGTCAATGCTCCAGAAGATAGCCGGCATGATGAGCAGGAAGAACAACTCGTTGCCAAGGAAGGAAAATGCCTGCATCGGATATTCCAGCCAGGAGCCCATATTTTGCAGAAAATGCGTGAAACCAAGTTCAATTTGCATCAACCAGTCCATTTTGTTTACCTCCGATTTATATGATGGCTTTCAAATGCGGGTGACGAGGTTTTGAAGCATCTGATAACGTTTTTGGTCCAGCCCGGGTGTGGTGTCCTGAATCGCAAAGGGTCCGGTTCCTTCGGCATTAATTGATTCAGCAACTACTCCCATCATGGCAGACTGTAGTGCATCATGCGACTGTTGAAAATGCACCAGGAAGCTGCCGCAAAATGCATCGATTGAACCGGTCGGATCGACCAGCCTGGCAGGATAATTCGGGATGATGTAGCGTGTTGCCCGGTAGGAATCATACACCATCCAATTGCTTGTATTACTGCGTGCGATCACAACAGCGCAGCCAAGTTCACTCAGACCTGCCATCATCTCCCAGTCATCTGTTGACCTGCCCTGGAAAAGCTGGCGCAGATCCTCAATGGTTGTCACGAACAACGTTGTATCTTTCACCACCAGGTTGATGTTGTCAAACATGGTGGGAAGCATGTAGGACGGGTGGGCATGAACGGCTACAGTCCGGATTGATCCCTTGAAAAACCAGGTGGTTAATTGCACCTGGCTGGTGAAGTCGAGCGCGGCCAGGTAAGCGGCTGTAGCACCCAGGTAATCCGGCGGGAGATGATTGATCAACTGGGTCGTAAAATCCACCGATTTGCCTGGTTTTTCTACCTCTTCGCGCATTGCATACCCCAGCAATCCCCTGGGGAAGTTCAACCCCCGGGATGCGTAAACCGCAACCGGGTTTTCCAGGCGGTTCACAGGGGGCGCGGGGTAGGCAAGGAACTCCCTTTGATCAGGGTAGTTATCAACCTGCAGGATACCGCGGCTATCGATCTTTTGCCGGGTGAAGGCTGCCTGCCAGGTTGGCGGGAATTCCTTACCGATCATGCCAACGATACCCACATGATCCCCCCTGTAATTCATGGCTCCAGCACCATAGAGACAGGATCCCCCCATGAGGTCTTCGTGAGATCTTCCCTGGAAATCAATAATGAATTCCCGGTGGAGTTTACCAACGGAAAGGTACTTCACCGGGATACGCAGTGACTTAGTCCTGGCTGTCAATTTAGGTCGGGAGGGGCGTTATTTTCCGGTCTCTGCGATCAATTTCAGGAATGAAACCAATCCCATGCCGATCTTAGCGCCATCCCCGCGTGTTAACCTGAGCGCATGGCCGGTTTCTTCCTTGTTCTTGTTGATCAGGTAAGCGGCTGCCAACCCGGTCAGCAGACCAATGGCACCGCCTATGAGGTAGGTGAGCGTTTTTTCATCAGGTTTTTGAATCATCGTCTCTCCTGCTTGCGCTGTATTTTGGATTGAGCAATTGAATGAGCCTGGCAGCTCCAGCACGAGCAGCCCTAACGGAGATAAAGGGTTGGGCTGCTTTTTGGTTGACAGACTGGTTTGTGTGTTTTAGCTTGTTAATGTAGTAGGCAATGATGCTCATATTCTGCGTGATCCCGTGTGGAGCCCTGGTGAGCAGGTAAATCGTGAGTACCAGGAGTACCAACAGCAATGCTCCGATGAGGAAATAGGGAAGCATTAGAAGGATAATCGAAATTGATGACCACACCTGGTTGACCTCAGGAGAGCTTCCTGCGTTGAGAGCGGATAGAACCCCCAGCGTTATTGCGATAGCAAGAAATACGCCCAGTGGCAGCAGAACTTGCAGCCAGAGTTGCCGATTGTGCAACTGCTGAGGGGTCTTTTTTACGTTGGCAGGATAAGGTTGCATGCAAGTATTTTAGCATGAATCACGGCTGTCAATTCACAAGCCCGCAAGTCTTTTGCACCTGAAAGATTGTGAAATAATAAGATTAATGTATAATATTGAGGGTAGAAATAGTTGATATTTAGCGATTATTTCGTATAGATTGTGCGGCAGATCGGTTGAAAATTGGTTCGGCAGATTTCTAATAACTCCTCGTGGAGTTTGGATGTGCTTGAAGGTGATGTTGAAAAAAGAATTGGAAGACCTCACGAAGAAGGAAATTGCATGACAGGCTTAGATAGACGGTTATTGCGCAATTGTGACCTGAAGCCGGAGTCTTGTCAAGGCAAGGTGAGTTTTTCCTGTTTAATCATTCTGGATACATAGACAGCATCTCCAGACACATAGTCGTCAGAAGCCGACTCATTTTCCTGCTCGATCAGCCGCAACCTGGTTAGATGGTACGGCTGTATTTGTTTAAGGAAAAATGGAAAAAGTGATCACAGCGATACGAGTTCAAAAGAGAAATCCCAACCGGGTGAATGTGGACCTGGATGGCGAGTTTGCTTTTGGGTTATCCCGTATCGTGGCAGCCTGGTTAAAGGTGGGGGACCGGTTGAGCGATCAACGCGTAACTGAGCTGGTAGCCAGCGACACGGATGAAGTACTCTACCAAAAGGCATTAAACCTGCTTAGCCGGCGCCCGTACTCCGCCCATGAGGTCAGGAGTAAGCTGCTCCAAAAGGATTTCCCGAATGACAAGATCGAAGCTACCCTCAAACGCCTGGCTGAAGCCGGGCTGCTGGCCGATGAGAAATTTGCCAGCCAGTGGGTGGAAAACCGCAACAACAACCATCCCCGTAGTCAACGTCTGATCAAGTATGAGTTACAACGCAAGGGAATTACTAATGATGTAATCGATACTGCCCTCGCGGGATCTGAACAGGATTCCGAATTGGCATATCGGGCGGCTGTGCCTTATGCACGCCGATTGCAGCAGGCGGATTGGCTCACGTTTTCCAAACGGTTGGGCGGCTTCCTGGCAAGGCGCGGTTTCTCCTACGGAATTGCAGACCCGGTTGTCCATCAAGTTTGGGACTTGATGAAAAAAGGTGAGGGTTAATTTACTTATAAATAAGGATATTGGAAAATGAGAATACCACCGGAAGTCATTATTTTTTCACTGCTTGGCGCGCTGATCGTTGCTGCCATCCTGGCATACGTGCTCGTCAGGGTATTTACCAAACGCTTTAAAAAGGAACAGACTGAGAAAGCGGATAACCTGTTGCAGGTGGCTGGAGAAAAGGCCCGCACCCTGGAGCTGGAAGCCCGTGACAAGGCACTCAAGGTCCTGCAGGATTCGGAATCTGAGATCGCCCGACGCCGACAGGACATCCTCAGGGAGGACGACCGGCTGCAGAAGCGCCGCGCCGAAATGGATGCGCGTATTGAGAAGCTGGAGATCCGCGAGCAGAACCTGAACAAACGCCAGAGTGCCCTGGACAAACGTTCCAACGATATCGAAAAGCTCTATTCTGACCAGATGGAAGAATTGCAGCGCATCGCCCAGCTTTCCACACAAGAGGCTAAGCAGATCCTGCTGGACGAAACTGAAAAGGAAGCGCGCGGAGACATGGCGCGCATCATCCGTCAGATCGAAGCCGAGGCACGCGTAGAAGGCGATA
>DAONEZ010000121.1:0-5861 GCA_035403345.1 Anaerolineaceae bacterium | reverse complement strand
CGCATCGCCATCCGCATGGACAGCTCCACGGGTTACTACTACGCGTTCAACTGGTTCTGGAACAATACCACTACCGGCACCGTGCCGCCCGAAGAGCCAGTGTACGTTGGTATTCCAACTTTCTCCATCCAGGCAGTGGTGCGTGACACCAGCGTGACCATAAAGGGTAAGAACTTCCCGGCGGACAAGACCTTCACGGTGCGCATGGGCGAGTATGGCACCCTGGGCATTGGCGGCATCAAGGTCGATACCTTTGAGTCCGGTGAGGGCGGCGATTTCACGGCTACCTTCGCCGTGCCGGCTGAATTGGCTGGACGCTACCGCATCGCCATCCGCCTGGAAACAGCTGACGGGTACTTCTACGCCTACAACTGGTTTTTCAACAACACCACTGATTAGGTTCTGAACGATTTACGAGTTCTCTCCTGCAGCCCCGCAACCCTTTGCGGCAGGTTGCAGGAGTCTTTATTTAATCTTGTGTTTATTGAGTTATGGGGGAGTTTTACAGATCGCGCACCATGTACAGGTCCTGCTCCTCAAAGCCGCGTTTCCGGTAATACTCGCGCGTGCCAACGGCGGCAATGACTGCCAGGTGTTTGAAACCCTTTTGATCTGCCAGTTCAGCGGCCTGTTCCAGCAGGCGCGTGCCCAGGCCAATATGCTGGGCGGCGCCGGAGCGGCCGCTGCCCACCGGGAGCGATTGACCGTACACGTGCACCTCGCGCACCAGGGCAGCGCCTGCGAGATCGGGGATTCCGAGGTCAGGCGCGCCATCCATGGGGAATGACAGGCGCAGATAACCGGCCAGCTTGTCTTCCGGCGTGTTGAAGGAGAGGAAATGCTCCTCTGCCAGCGAGGGGGTGTAGACCAGATCGTGATATTGCAGATGCTGCAGGTCCACCGCCTGACCTTTCACCTCGCGGCAGCGGATGCACTGGCAGGTTGTGCCGCGGGCTTTCATCTCCAGGGCAACATCCTGGCGCAGGCTGGTGCGCTTGTTGCCCTCCACCACGTGGATGGAAGGGATGTCGCGAATGATGCGGTTCACGCGGCAGTAGCGCGGAATGGAGGGCTTGATATCCGCGATGAGACTGACCAATTGCTCAGTGGAATAAGGCGTGTACTCCCCGCGCTGCCAGTAGTGATACAGCTCGGCATTGGGCAGCAACTGGGTGGGGTAGATCTTGATCTCGTCCGGGGCGTAACCGTCAGCCCACAAGCGCAGGAAGTCCTCGCGGTCCGATTCCGGGGTAGCCCCCAGCAGGTTGGGCATCCAGTGCAGCACGATCTTGAAGCCGGCGGCGCGCAGCAGGGTGGTGGCGCGCAGGGTGTCGGCGCTGGTGTGCCCGCGCAGGTTGAGCGCCAGCACGCGGTCATCCAGGCTCTGAGCGCCCATCTGCACCTTGGTAACGCCCAGGCGGCGCAGCCAGGCCAGTTCTTCAGCCGTAATCTCATCCGGGCGAGTCTCGATGACCAGCCCCACGTTGCGGTGGTTGGCACGCTGGTTGATGTGCTGGGCTTTCTGTAGCTCGCCCAGGTCGGGAGCGGGAGAGGGTTTGCCTTGCGGCTCGTTATTGTCCTGCAGCTGCTCATCCGCCTGGAGAGAATCGGTGTTCATGGCATGGAAGCAGCGCCGGATGAACCACTCCTGGTAGGCGCGCGAATAAGCGCTCCACGTGCCGCCCAGCACCAGCAGCTCGACCTTGTCATTGGGATGCCCCACGGCGGCGTATTCCTTGATGCGCGAGTCCACCTGGTCGTAGGGGTCGAACTTGTTCTGGTAGGCGCGCGCGGCCCCGGGCTCATCCGCCAGGTAGCTCTTGGGCATGTAGGTTTCGCTGGGGCAGAAGATGCACCGGCCCGGGCAGGGAGCCGCCTTGGTGAGCACGGTGACGGTGGTAACGCCGGATAGCGTGCGCACGGGCTTCATGCGGATCTTAGCCAGGAAGGCGGGGTCCTCCGGCCATTCCCCGGCAGTCACCAGGTCGTGATAGGCAGCGACTAAAATATGCTTGGCGATCAGCTTTCCGTCGGGCATGGGGTGGGCGCGCAGGGCGCGGTCCAGGCGGATGCCGGCGCGCACGTCCTCCAGCACAACTTTGGCCTTGGCCAGTTGTTCGGGGGAGTAACGGCGTTCTTTACGCCAGTTTTCGATAAATTCAGCGCGATCCATGGGAGCGTATAATGGGGGATATGCGAACTGACACGATCCAGACTCTCTTGAACATCAATAAAGAATTCTACCAGAGTTTCGGGCAGGCCTTTGCCGAGACGCGCCGGCGCATCCAGCCGGGGATAGCGCGGGCACTGGAGGAGTATATTCGCGATGGCGACTGGCTGGACCTGGGCTGCGGCAGCGGGGCATTGTCACAGGCCTGGGTGAAGCGCGGATTGATGGGAAGCTACACCGGCGTGGACTTTAGCCGCGCTTTGTTGGAGGAAGCCAGCCGGGGATTGAGCCAGGAGCAACTGCCGGGTGGACTGCAGATCGCGTTCAGGCAGGCGGACCTGTTGGACGAGAATTGGTGCGCGCCATTTTACGACAGGCAGTTTGACGGCCTGCTGGCCTTTGCCGTGCTGCACCACATCCCCGGTAAGGTGAACCGCGAACGCCTGGTCAGGCAGGCGGCCGGCTTGCTGCGGCCCGGCGGGTTGTTCATCCACTCGCAGTGGCAGTTCCAGCACAGCCCCAAGCTGATGGCACGGGTGCAGCCCTGGAGCCTGGCGGGGATCGACGAAGCGGACCTGGAACCGGGCGACACGCTGCTGGATTGGCGGCATCAGGCTGGCGGCAACGCGGGTGCGACCGGGCTGCGCTATGTGCACCTGTTCAGCCGCGAGGAATTGGTTCACTTAGCGGATCAGGGCGGGTTTGAAATAGTATCGGAGTATAGCTCTGATGGGGCGGGGGAAAAGCTGGGCTTGTACCAGGTGTGGAGAAAACCTGCGTCTTAATCCTCATTCTCTTCTTCCACGTACGTCTTGAGTTTTTGTGTGTGTTCACCGCGCATGCGCAGCTTGAGCTGGTTGAGGTGATAATTCACCGCCCGGCGCGAGATATCCAGCATGGCGGCGATCTCAGCGGTGGTGAAGCCGCGCGAAGAAAGCTCCAGCACCTGTCCCTGGCGGCGGGTGAGGTCAGGGTGGAGAACCTTTCCGGTGGGGCGGCCGGGAGCGCGCGCCGGGGCGACGATGACCGTGTTGTTCACCTGGCTGGCAGTGAGGGTACCGGGCGGGGCGCTGCGCAGGATGGGCAGCGGGCGCATGCCGGCGTTCACGGCGGCCACCAATTGCCCGGGCGGCAGGTCCACTTCAAGTTGAATGACAGTCGCGTCATCCGGCAGATATAACAGGCGGGTCATGGCAGGTCAGGTTCCCATACGAATAATAGAAAACTTATTCTATTATACGACGTTTTTTGTGGGATGGGTTGAAAAATGGACAAAAAAAACGATATTGCGAGCCTGGTTCGTGAAGTTTATTAAATCTCGTACTTATGGGGTACAGTGGTGCAAAGCCCTCCGCGATCCTGCTCGCAAATCTCGCTCGAGGACGCAAATTTCGCGAGGCGCAAAGAGGAACTAAGGTTCAGGGTTCCCGGTTTCTGTTGCATTTGAAACCGGGAATCTGCAATTAATCATCGCTTATCAGTTGTCGAATTCAGCCAGGATTGAAAATTAAATGGATTCTCGATTGTTCTTTCAGGCCACTATCCACCTCTAAGTTAATTCATCTGCTTCACCCAACATTGAGTTTACTTGTGGATTCCACAGTCGTGAATTATTAATTAGGAACCGAGTCCTTAATCCTTTCACTCCTTGGGACAAATAAAGTATGGATCCTCAGCATCCCCGCCTTCCGAGATCCAACCGATTGTCCCGCTGCTTAACTGGATCTGCCAGAATGACCAGTTGTTGGCACATTTCGGACCGCCAATGACCGAAAAGACGGTTCCTTTCTCAAGTAACCTCAACCTGGTACTCGATAAGCTCGCTGCACTTTTTAAATAAACCCCATCTTCTTTCGTGCAAACATAGCCGTTTTTCCCGACTTTCATTCGTTGCACTGGCGCATTTGGGCAGGAAGTAATACCTGTACTTTCGATGGATTTTTCTTCAGTTGAGACTGTGCAAGGCTGCACGATATTGCGATAGACATCAGTAAAGATATCATAGCTATCTACCCAGGCTGCCTGGATTTGAAATCCATTGTCATCGTAGTTTTTCAGATAAAACCCGACAATATTGCTGGTGCCCGGCACATCAAGCGACCAGCAGCCGTTGTAACACATTTCGTGAATCTCCCAAAGTGGCTCC
This sequence comes from Anaerolineaceae bacterium, assembly GCA_035403345.1. Taxonomy (GTDB): domain Bacteria; phylum Chloroflexota; class Anaerolineae; order Anaerolineales; family Anaerolineaceae; genus UBA6107. The sequence continues at coordinate 1,545 of DAONEZ010000121.1, read as the reverse complement.
CAGTTTTCAAACCAAATCGATGGAGTAGTACCATCATGGTCTTTGATCCCCGCGCAGGTTGGTTCGCTCGCCTCCCGCTCCTTCAGGTCATCAAGGAATTCTTGTTTATCGTTATCATCTCCACCTTCTATATAGTAAATGTATGTAATCTCATCAGCGGACACAACGTCCATAACGTACAGGTCATCATGTTCAACCCCGTACTTCACCCACTCGATAGTGGAATCGAGAGAGAATTTATCTCTTGGAGTTAGGCAATATCCCTCCGGACGAACAAAGTAGGGGATGGAATCATTGATCTTGTAGATCTTCCATTTGACAATTTTTGGCGCTTGTTGATCGATATTTTGATTTATCTGATCCGTAAGGCTCTCTTCCAACAGGTTGCCCGCCACAAGTTTCAACCCGTCCACTAGAATGTCCCCGGTTAACACTCCAAAAGTATCGCCTACTGCCGATAGCAGGATTCCTCCTGTACCAGCCAGCGCTTCTATCCCCTCCTTAGTCTGTTCCGGGTTCAGGCAAATTTCCGTGGTCTCCTTTGACCAGTTTTGAATCTCTGGAATATTGGCGATGAAACTTACCCATTTTTCGCCGTTTTGGAATACTTCCAAAGCAGAAATGAGTACGATCACCACCGCCAGTGAGACATGTTGATTCGCCGCTCGATATTTCGCCAGCCCTTGTTTTTCCTCAATCACACTGCTTCCTAAAGGAACTTCATTGGCCGTTGAAAGATATTTCCCGGTTGGGTCTATGGCAATCACAAGGGTTTTCCCCCCGTTACTGACATAGCTGACTTGGATATTTTCAAGCGGCTGATTATCCTTCTGGTCAACCACCGAAACGGTGATTTCAGTACTTGTATCCTGCATTCTTAAAACGGCATTCCCGTTGGCATCTGTGTTACTTTCGGTGATTGCCGGCAAAGTTGCTGTTGATGCAGCTTCAATTGGTGGTGGAGCAGGATTATTATCGCCTGGTCCAGTTTTTCCGGGCAGGAGATTACAGCTAAGTGTTAACAGGATCATGAGGATCGAAAGAAGGACCAGGGCTTGTTTTGATGTTTTGCTTTGCATTGTTACCTCGGTTTTCCAGGATGTTGTTTCTATTCCACTGGCCACTTCGGAATTGCCGCATCGATCTCACTCATAAATCGCATTGTTTCATTCAGCGCCACCACAATGTGCTGGTAATGGCTGATGTCCTCCGCGCTCAGAAGTATGGTGAGTTGAAAACCATTGACTGGATGAAGCATAAAGTCGCATTTTCGGTTTTCGACCGTCCCGAAAGGAATTTACATTATTAACCTAAAAAAACCTACCGGGGACTAAAAAGGCCCGAAGTTGATCAACGTGCCCAACCACAGGAAGAAGATCACCAGGGGGAAGATCACCAGCCACAATTTGGCGGTGAATTTCATCCACTTCCAATACCCCACGGATGCCAGCCCGATGACGATGAGCAGGATGGCGTTGGTGGGATAAGCCAGGTTGGTGAAGCCGTCGCCGAAGCAATAAGCCGAAACGGTGAGCTGGCGTGTCA
>DAONEZ010000120.1:0-5928 GCA_035403345.1 Anaerolineaceae bacterium | reverse complement strand
ATCTGCAAAACCGGTATCCGGCAAAGCAGTGATCTCGGCTATTGCCGTTGGGGTCAGTTCCTCGGCTTGTGATGCCGGTGGTTCAGTGGTGGTCGGTGCAAGAGCGGTTTCAGTCGGAACGGGTGTAGTTGTTGGAGCAGCGGTCTCGGTCGGTAGCAGCGTGGGGGTTGGTGCCATGGTTTCCGTCGAGACATCAGCAGCAGGGGTTTCAGCCGTCGGTTCCAGTGTGGGGGATTCAAATGTGGCTGTAAATTCAGGCTGTAAGGTGGGAGTAACAACGACCGGGGTGGATTCCTCCTCCGTGGCAACCGGAGTGGATTCTGTGGCAACGGTATCCTGCACCGTGGGCGTCACCTCCAACGTCCCGGCCAGGAGCGGCATCTGAGTGGCAATTTCCGTCTGAAGAGCAGCCACGATGGCAGTCTCAGTCAGCTCAGGCGTCCAGGTGAAGGTTGGAACAGGGGTATTCGTGTTAACCATCGGAGTATTGGTGGAAGACTCGGTAGCGGTATTCTCAAGACTCGGTGCCAGGCTGGCAGTTGGCAGCACAGGCTGATCGATGGCTGCCAATGTGGAATTGACAGCAGCCATGATCGTGGCAGTGTGTTCAGCGTTCATGCGTACAGCCATGTTCTGCTGGTTGGCAATCAGGCGGGAGCCGTAGAAGAATAAAATCACCGCGGCGGATAAAAAGATCAGCGCAAGGATCGCAAGTACGGTAAAGAAACGGCGAAAGCGCGACTTGGGTGCTGGTTCCGTCGGTGTGTATTCCGGAATTTCCTCCGGCGGGAAATCATTGCGGTTATAGTTCATCAGAGCCATAATTTGTTTCCTATTCTTCCGCGCTTGGGACCATCTGCCCTAATTCAATGATATCAAGATTTTTCAAAGGCACAAGCACCTGTTTTCCATCCATCAACTTAACATCAGCGGTGGCGGTGCGGATGCCATTCGGCAGGGGCGTAAATCCCGGGTGGACAGTCAGCAAACTGCCCAGTTTTCCGGCATGCTCCCCGGCGTGAACACGCACCCACTTCCCTTCCGATAATTCCTGCTGCAGCGCAACCACTGCCCCCTCTCCATCCTGCGGAATGGCCAAAACCGGACGTTCCCCGGTCACCTTGTTCCACTCACAGGTGTCCAGGCAAGCCTGACGACCAGACAGGTCTTGAAGCAACCGGATGGAGACCTGATCCAGCTCGAGGCGGCCAAACCCTGCAATCACCAGGATCGGATAAGGCTGAGCCTCGGCAACCGGGATCAACCCGGAATCCATGCCGCCCAGGATCAACCCGCCAATCCCTGAGGCAGCCGCCTGCATGAGCGTATCGGAGGAAGTGCAGTAATCCCCTGCCACCATTTTGCCACAATTCGCACTACCAACCAGCTCCAGGCTAAGCTCTCCCCTGGCGAGATCGTCCGCATAGAATAGCTCACCTGTTGAGATACGTTTGTTGCCCCACACCCCCTGCACAATACCGGCCGTGGTGGTAATGGTCGCACCATACTCCGCATGAACCTCGCTCACGACGCCGTCCAGGCCCGCGAACACCTGCAGCACGTTATGATCCGCCTCGATCAACACGCGGCCAGCTTTGATGGAGACCACCCTACCAGGAGCAGGGGTGCGTAAAATGCGGCGGAACAATCCACTCGTTTCAGCAATAATATCATCGCTCTCCAGCGTTTCTCCCGGCTTACGCAGGATCATGCGCTCAGCGTCAACGGTTGTGCGGCAATGGAATGCAGAAAATACATCCACAATAAAATGACGGGAAGGTACCTGGGCTTCCGCAACAACATCAAGCGCTGACACTTTCTGACCTTTATGCACACGAACCACACCCGGAACAGGTAAAACCCGTTTACGGTAGATGCTGGAGAGTGGATTTATGGCTGTCACAAAGGCGTGCATTTTATACTCCCAAGGAATTGATGCAAGTTATATGCCAGGTAGATCCCACCAGGTCAATCGATATGCCAGGTCTTAAAGGCTTCGCGGCGCTCAAATACATTATCGGGAATCTTTAACGGACGTCCGCGCGCATCGATCACCACCCCGCACACGCTTCCTGTTACCTTGATAGGCACCCCCGGCATATCCACATCTTCAATCTCGCAGGGATGAATCTTCCTGATGTGCAGCAGAGCTTCCTCACCCGGTTCCAGTGGCAAGGTAACCAGGGTGCCTTTTTTCACCTTGCGCTGCTCTGAAAAAGCACCACTTTTTTCCAGGCAGGCAGCAACAAGCGTGGTTCCTTCCCGCTGCCTGCTGCGGATATTAACCACCGTCGCCAGTTTGGTGAATACTGAGGACTCCAGGAGCTGAGCACTTAACACCGGGTTCAGCCTCGCGGATGCGCCGATCAGACCCAACAGGCAATGACTGTCCAGGATGACCTGGGTGATCCCTAAAGGCTGAACACCATCCAGGATGGTCAATAACACCTGGCGCGCATCCGGCACACGGTTCAGGAAGTCGCTGCTGACCAGGATCGGCTCAAAGCACCGAGGAATACCCTGGTTCTGGGTTTCGAGATCTGCCATCATCCTGGTGATCAGATGGCGTTGGAAGGCAAGTTTTATCTCCAGGTCAACTGCACTGGCTGGTATGGAACCCGAGAACAGGGCAGCTTGAAGCAGACTATCGCGGATAAACTCATCACTTTTCGAGCCGTCCAACCATGTGGTGACATCTGTGATATCGCTTTGCCGCAACAGAGTCTCCGTTCCCTGGCCGTTCCCATACGGGAACTTCAACGAGATGGATGACTGATGGTTGGCATACGAAACAAACGAATCGGAATCCTCCAGCGATATTCCCAGCGCCCCCTTGGCAGGATCAAATTTCCTACCCAGGAAGCGCACCACTTCCGCCACACCAAGGTGGTCCGGGATGGCGGGAACGCTGCACTTCCTCGCCAGGCTCCCCAGCCCGCCAACTCGCAGCGCTTCAATCTCCACGAGCATTTCCCCCAGGTCGCGTTGAGCCGGGGCAAGCGTTTCGCGGTCGATCCCCGGATGCACATTTTGTGAAACCCTGACACGGGTGAAATGGTCAACGGATTCCTTTAATTGCTGACCAAGAGTGGAATTCCCGCAATAGAATACTATCGGTCGATTCTCTCGCGGGGTCACCTGCAGGAGTTGCGTGACCAGGCGGGCAAGTTGCAGTACCGAGCGGCTGGCACCGCCCTCGGATCCACCGGAGAAAATGATGAACTCAGGAGAGTGTCTGATCAATTCATCCAATTGGTCACTGGCCGTGCGGTGATCATTGATCCCGATCGAACAAGTCACCGGACCGAGTATGGAACGTGCCAGGCGGTTTACTGCGCCCAAAGACATATCTTCCAGTAATCCCAGGGTAGCTGATCGATAGTTGGAGCCGCATGATGTGGTCATCACCAGTTTGCCAACCCCGCAGCCCGGCTTTTCCAGTCCCACCTGCAGCCAACCATTTTCATCAATCAGCACAGCCCCGGTACGTTCTTCCAACTCCCGGATCGCCTGGTATGCGCCTTCACGGGCATCAAATGTCGGTGCCTCATACGTAGACTGCGCCTCAGCCTGCGCCAGAAAGCGATAGCTGCGCTGGACAATATCGAACAAGGCGGCGCGGGTGTTAACCGTGCCAACGTGAATTCCCAGAACGGATGTGACGTTGTTGATCTTTTGACCCATAAACACCTATTTAAAGAGAAGCGAGACCGCCTCCAGTAAGAAACCGGTCCGTTCCACCAGGGCAGTCACAGCCGATGTGAGCACCCCGGCAAAGACCGCACCCAGCGTTACCGCAATGAAGAATTTTCCGATCCATGCGAATATGCTCACCAGCCACGGGCGTTTTACTTCATTCCTGGCGTTTTTCCTGGCGCTGAAATGGAAATAAACCAGGGAAGAAATCGTGCCCAGCAGGAAAAGCCCTGCCCCTGCCAGTGAAACCCATTGTGCACCCCCTTGCAGCATGGTCGGGTTAAAGCCGGCCAGCGCGCCTTTCACCTGCCCGAAAAGTGTACCCAGCACGGCCCCTCCCACAGCCACGGCCGCGCCCACACCCACCAGTACAGCCATGGAGGTATTTCCCAGCGGAGCCAGGCGCGGTGAGAGCTTGAGCAGAAGCAACCCCGAAAGGACCGCCGGGATCAGCGTCAACAGGTTGCCCTGGTAGAGCGGGGCAACCAGTTTCGGGAGGATCACCTGGTATAGAATGATGACGGTAAAGTACCCCAACATGACACCCACGAATAGTGCGGACACAAAACGGAAGAACGGATTATCTCCCAACAGGTAACTGAAGACCAGCAAGGTCAACACGAAACCGATCACCGTCATGAGTAGTTCAGGGTTGATGTTCATGACGAATCCCCATTTTTACCTTTCGACGTCAAGGTTAGCGCGTAATGACCCAATCCGCCCAGGAGGATGATCAACGCGGTGATGATGAGCGCAACTTGAAACGAAAGGTGTCCGCTCGAGGTGACCGCGGATTGCTGCTGCAGCTGGGAATATGCCAATGCTCCGGAAAGGCCAGCCGTATACCCATTGAGTTGGCCGCTCTCGTAATATGGCTGCACCAGCGGGGCTGATTGGGCAGTGAGCACCATCAGCAGCGGCGTTTCCCCTAGGGCTGGTTTGACCTGCTCAATCCAATCCCTGGCAGTTTCAGCATTATCCGTTAAAACCACTACAGTTCTGAAATCAGAAAGTTGTTCCACCTCCAGCAATAAGCGCTGCTGCCAGGCTGGCTGGAAATCTGCGGTGTAGGGCAGCGCCCCGCGCCAATCCGCCGCCATGGCACTCATGCCAATCGCCCCTCCCGGCAAGTACCCCAGGTCCAGGACGTTGTTTGCCAGGTCGTAATTGCCGGTTACTGCTGCGGTCTTGCGCAGGTTTTCCTGCAGCATGGCTGTGCCGACTACATTGGTCGAGAGCGTCACCATCGGGATGTTGCCGGTCATGAGGTGTGATAACACGTAACCGCTGACCCAATTCAGCTCACCGGCTGCGGCCGGTTCGAAATCCGCTGCAACCAACACCGGTTTGTCCGGCTGAAGCCCGCTGATGAGTTGATAAGTGGACACAACCTCACGCGGGAACCAGGTGGAGGCAAAAACAGCGTTGGCCGGGAAAAGACGGGGAACAAGGATGGCCAGTAATAATGCGACACCAAGTAGCGTGTTCGGCAGCCATTTTCCAACTGCGCGCTTATCGCCACGCATCTGCGCGGGTCGTGGAGTCTCCTGCAACAGCCTGAAGAGTTCAACACTTCCGCGCTGCTGCGGAGTAACCACCAGGCCCTGCCCCGGTCCGGGGGTTAATCCAGATGCTGGTAATACTTCTTCGTTTGAATCACCGTCCGGTATCTCCCAATCGGTGTGCCACGACGGCAGCCCATCCGGTTTGACATCCCCGGTTATGTCATCCGCGGTTAGTTCATCCGCGGCATCCGCTTCAGGATCTTCCAGAACGGATACGATCCAGTCATTGGTAGATTCTTGATCACCCACCGGCTCAACAGGCACAGCCACAGCATAGTCACGGATCGCAACGGGAAGATCCTCGACCTGTTGGTCATTGGTCTCTGTAACCTGGCCAGGTTCCAGCTCAAAAGAATCTTCAGGTATGTCAGTATGATCAGGTTCTGGCAGCGGTTCCTGAGTTAATCCTTGCACCTCGGAAACAGGCTGTTCAACCTCTTCCGCTTGAGGCCCATCAATGACCTCGCCCCTTTCCAGGCGCTGCCGCGCACGGATACGCGCCAGCCATTCAGGCACGACTTCCTCCTGGCCGGCCGCAGGGGTGGGAGTCTGTTCGCTCTCTTTTTCGTCTTCTAGGGGGTGTAAGCCCCAATCAGCTGCTGGCAGTACAGCACCGCAGAACCAGCAACGCTCAGCGCCTGCCTCATTCATCCGGTTACATACGATG
>DAONEZ010000119.1:0-5954 GCA_035403345.1 Anaerolineaceae bacterium | reverse complement strand
GAGCTGAGTTTCTTCCCCCAACTTGAGGATCGGCATTGATCACTTTTCGGAAAGTCCTGTCATTTGCGAGTTTTTCCAGCTTAGTGGCTGGATCAGTGATCGCAATAAAATGCTCTCCCGCTCGAGTCCCAAAGGCATTTGAACATTCCGCCCAGAAATAATCGAGAAAAGCGTTGATCTCGCCAGTAGTACCGGATTTGCTCGCCACAATGAACACAGTATGCGCGAGGTCAACTGCATCCCGTATGGCTTTTACCTGCTCAGGATCAGTGGAATCCAACACCAGAAGTTTCAACGCACGCTGATCCGGCTTATGAAGGAGACTCAGAACTTCCGGAGCCAGCGACGATCCCCCCATACCTAACAGGACCGCGTGAGTGTAACCATCCGCGAGGCAATCAGCCAGCAGCTCATGGCCCACTTTTACCAGATGTTCCGAGGACTCCGGAGCAGTAAGCCAATTCATGCGGATCCTGATCTCATCCTGGCCTGAAGGATCATCCGTCCAGAGCGACGGGTCGATTTCGAACATGCGCTCGACGAAGTTCTCCTTTCCCAACACATCAACTTCGGATTGGACCTGGTGACCCAATACCCCGGTTTCCCTCGCAGCAGCCTGGCGGCGCGATTCGACTGCTTTCAATAATTGGCTAAAAGCGTCAGCAAATGATGCCACGCCCTCCCTCTCAAGCTCGTCAGTGACCTGCGTGACCGAGATACCAATCTCCTCCAGTCTTGAGAAAGTGATCGAAGCCTGGTCCAGGTCATGGTCTATGGTGTTTTCTGCCTTACCGTGGTCGAAGAATGCATCCAGGGTTGCCGGTGGCACTGTATTGACCGTATCCGTGCCGATCAACTCCTCCACATACACCACATCCCGGTAATCCGGGTTCTTGGTGCTGGTTGAAGCCCAAAGCGGGCGTTGCAATTGAGCTCCTGTTGACCTCAACGCGGTAAACCGTTGAGAATCAAATGTTTTCAGGAATAGCTGGTAAGCCATGCGAGCATTGGCAATAGCAGACCTTCCCTTTAGTAAATCGAAAATATCCCTGGTGATCGCTCCAGATTGCCGCTTTTTTTCCAGGAGAGCGTCTACTTTGGTGTCCATGCGTGAAACGAAGAAAGAAGCGACAGATGCGATCGATGATAGATCTATTCCAGCAGCAACTGCCTTTTCCAATCCTGCCAGGTATGCATCCATCACTGCCGCATAACGCTCCAGCGAGAAGATCAAGGTTACATTGACATTGATCCCGTGGGAAATCACCTCGGTGATTGCAGGCAGTCCTTCCACGGTGGCCGGGATCTTGATCATCAGGTTTGGTTTGTCAACCTGAGCCCACAGGTTCCTGGCTTCATCAACAGTCTTGCGGGTGTCATGCGCGTAGAGCGGGTTCACCTCCAGTGATACATACCCGTCCTTGTGGTCGGTGTCCTTGTAAACTGGAAGTAGCAGATCTGCCGCAGAACGAATATCTTCGATGGCTAATTGCCAAAAAATGGACTCTGCATCCATACCTGACCAGGCCATGGGTTTTAGTTGTATGTCATAGTCTTTGGATGTTGAGATTGCCTTCTGAAAGATACTCGGGTTTGAGGTAACCCCTTTTACTTTCCCTTCAGATATCATCCGCGCCAGGCTGCCATCCTGCAGGATGGAGCGCTGAATATTGTCATACCACAAGGACTGTCCAATCTCTGCGAGTTTCCTGGTAAGTTCCATATTTCCTTCTTCTTCGAGTAATGATTATCGATTGTTTTCGATTGCGCGGATCTTTTCAAACCTGCGGTGATGGCGTTCCTCATCCGAGAATTTCGCCTGCAGGAAGTTACGCACGATCTCCCTGGCCAATTCCACGCCAATGATCCTGGCTCCCATGGTCAGGAGATTCATGTTGTCATGTTCCACACCCTGGTGAGCAGAGTACGTGTCATGACAAACACACGCATAGATTCCCTTGATCTTATTAGCCGCGATTGCTGCTCCAACTCCTGAGCCGCACAGCACGATCCCCCGCTCCGCCTGGCCTTGCAAAATCGCATCACAGGCTTTTTTCGCATAATCCGGATAATCTACCGGTTCCTGGTTATAGGTTCCCAGATCGATCACATCATGCCCCAGTCGTTGAACTTCCAGGACGATATCATCCTTGATGTCGAAACCGGCGTGGTCACAAGCAATTGCTATACGCATATCTACCTCTTTTTCGCCAGCATTTTTCTGGCATTGTCAACAACATTTTCCACGGTGAAACCGTATTTTTCTAGTAAGGTCTGATAGGGAGCGGAGGCTCCGAATTTATCAATGCTGATGATCTGTCCATCACTTCCAACCCACTTTTCCCAGCCTTGGGCAACTCCCATTTCAACTGCCAGCCTGCAGGTTATGTCGCGCGGGAGCACCTGTTCCTGGTATTCCTTTCCAGCGTTAACGAATAACTCCCAACTGGGGAACGACACCACGCGCACTGAATACCCCTCACCTGCCAGGATCTCTCCCGCCTTCAATACCAGGTTGACCTCGGAACCGGATGCCATTAGTACGATTTGAGGCGTGTCCTTTCCCAGGTCAGTCAGTACATAAGCCCCTTTTTGCAGGCCAATCGCAGGACCGACAACGTTTCGATCAAGTGTGGGTAATGCCTGGCGGGTCAAAGCCAAAACAGTCGGTCCACGGAAATTGTTGATGGCGCACTTCCAGGCTTCCAGTGTCTCATTAGCATCCGCCGGTCGAATGACAGTCAGGTTCGGGATTGCCCGTAAGGCTGCTAATTGCTCCACCGGCTGATGGGTTGGTCCATCCTCCCCCAAGCCAATGCTGTCATGCGTCATTACCCAGATATCATGCAAATGAGATATCGCAGATAACCGGATCGCGCCGCGCATGTAATCCGTGAAGACCAGGAAAGTGGCCCCAAATGGAATGAATCCCTTGTGGTAAGCCATGCCATTAATGATTGCGCCCATGCCGTGTTCACGGATACCAAAATGCAGGTACCTACCGAGGGGATTACCAGATTGATAAGCACTGGAGGACTTGATCCAGGTGTTATTCGAAGGCGTCAGGTCAGCCGAACCTCCAGCTAATTCAGGTAATAATTCAGCGATGGCATTCAACGTATGTCCGGAAGCGACACGCGTGGCCATGCCCTTGGCATCCGCCGGGAAATCCGGGAGGAAGCTATCCCAATCGTCGGGAAGCTTACCCTGCATCCGGCGCGAGAACTCCTTCCAATCCTCCGGGTACTGTTTGGCATACGCGCTTGTTTTCTGTCGCCACTCTGCCTCCAAATTCTTGCCGCGAAAAACAGCTTCCAGGAAGTGAGCGCGCACATCCTCAGGTACATAGAACATCGGCTGGACTGGCCAGCCCAGTTTTTGTTTGGCAGCAGATAATTCATCCTGCCCCGGGGGTTCGCCATGCGCCTTGGAGGTATCCTGCCGCGTCGGCAATCCAAACCCGATATGGGTTCGGCAAACGATAAGCGAAGGCCGCGGATCGGCTTTTGCCTGCCGGATAGCCGCGTCAATCATTTCCACATTGTTGCCATCTTCTACATGCAGCACCTGCCAACCGTACGCCTCAAATCGCTTGCCACGATCTTCAGTAAATGACAACTCGGTCGAGCCGTCAATCGTGATGTGGTTATCATCATAAAAGTAGATCAATTTTCCCAATTTGAGGTGACCGGCCAGTGAGGCGGCTTCAGATGTCACCCCCTCCATCAGATCACCATCCGTCACGATGGCATATACGTAATGGTTAACCAGCTCAATATCAGGCTTGTTATAGCGCGCTGCCAACATGGATTCAGCAATAGCCATGCCTACGCCGTTGGCAAACCCCTGCCCTAAGGGACCGGTGGTCGTCTCCACGCCGGGAGTCAATCCGAATTCCGGATGTCCGGGCGTACGCGAGCCCCACTGGCGGAATTCTTTTAGTTCATCCAGTGACAGTCCAAAATCGTTCAGGTATAGCAGACTGTAAAGGAGCATCGAGCCATGCCCGCCAGATAAAACGAAGCGGTCGCGATCCCACCAGTTCGGGTCATGCGGGTTAAACTTGAGGTGCTTTTTCCAAATGGTATAAGCGATGGCAGCAGTGCCCATCGGCAGACCCGGGTGACCGGAATTGGCATTCTGTACTCCGTCCGCAGACAAGAAACGGAGTGTGTTGATGGCTTTTTCCTCAATATTCATAGCTCCTCCACGATGACGTAATTTTACCATCAGCCATCAGGACAATAAAAAAGGAGGCTGTGGTAGCCTCCTCAATATCCTAAATTTTGACCCGCTTAAGCCGCAAGCTGTTGGTTACCACAAATATACTGCTAAATGCCATGGCGCCCGCTGCCAGCATCGGATTCAAGAATCCCAGGGCTGCTGCCGGTATCAGAATGACATTGTAAAAGAAAGCCCAAAACAGATTCTGCTTGATTGTAGAAAGAATGCGGCGTGAAAGCGTGATCGCCTTAGCCACCCCTGCCAGTTCACCTCCCACCAGCGTAACTGGAGATGCAGAAATGGCCACGTCAGTACCAGTTCCAATGGCAATGCCGAGATCAGCCTGGGCCAGGGCAGGTGCATCGTTGATCCCATCGCCAACCATGGTCACCACTTTCCCTGTCTCCTGCAGCCGTTTGATCTCAGCGGACTTCTCGTTCGGCAGGACTCCAGCGCTGACGTCTTTTATGCCTACCTCAGAAGCGATCGCCCTGGCAGTGCGCGGGTTGTCACCGGTCAGCATCACCACTTCCAAACCCTGCTCGCGCAGTTTTCTGACAGCCAAAATGGCATCCTCTTTGATCGTATCAGCCACCGCGATCAAACCAGAAAGTTCCACACCAGTTGTCACTACCAGGATCGTCTTTCCTTGCTCTTCCAGTTCAGTGATCTGAGCGCTGAGGGGCTCGAGGTTGACGCCATTTTCCTCCATAAATCGCGGATTGCCTATCCGGACGAGGCCAACATCCAGGTGCGCTTCGACGCCTTTCCCGGGGATAGCCTTGAAGTTGGACGGTCCAATCAAAGATAATCTGCGATTACGCGCTTCCGTAACCACAGCCGCTCCCACAGGATGCTCGCTGCCTTGTTCCACACTGGCAGTGATGCGCAATAACTCGTTGTCTGTCAACCCATCACCAGCCGGCAGGACATCCACCACAACCGGCGTTCCGCGCGTGATGGTTCCGGTCTTATCCAGCACAACTACACTGGTCTTGCCGGCTCTTTCCAGTGCTTCGCTGGACCTGAAAAGGATGCCGTGCTCCGCGCCCTTGCCTGTTCCCACCATGATGGCGGTAGGCGTGGCTAACCCCATGGCACATGGGCAGGCGATCACCAGCACCGCGACCATATTCAACAGTGCCCTCGTCAGCACTGTCATTCCTGATGAAGCATCGGGCTGGGACACAAAAAAGAACCAAACCAGGAAAGTGACCAGCGCTATCCCGATCACAACTTGTACAAAGACACCAGAAACACGGTCAGCCAGCTTCTGGATGGGGGCTTTACTCTCCTGGGCCTTTTCCACCAGGCGCACGATCTGAGCAAGCATGGTGTCCCGCCCCACCCGGGTGGCTTTCACTTTCAAGAGTCCGTTTTTGTTCAACGTCGAGCCGATGACTTCGCCACCGGGGGCTTTTTCAACCGGAATTGATTCGCCGGTGAGCATGGACTCGTCAACCGCTGAAGCCCCCTCGATGATAATTCCATCCACAGGAATCTTTTCACCCGGGCGAACCAGGAGGTAATCATCGACTAGCACTTCCTTGATCGGAATGTTGATCTCTTGACCGTCACGAATGACGGTCGCTGTTTTCACCTGTAACGCCTGGAGTTTTTGGATCGCTTCGCCAGTCCTGCCCTTGGCGCGTGCCTCCAGGTATTTGCCCAGGCGCACCAGTGTGATGATCACCGCGGAGGTCTCCAGGTAAGGATGGCCCGGCAGTAAT
>DAONEZ010000118.1:0-5956 GCA_035403345.1 Anaerolineaceae bacterium | reverse complement strand
GTCCATCCGGTTTTGTTTTTGGATACAATTGGATCATGATCCTGGTTGTGATGGGCGTATCTGGCAGCGGCAAGACCACCATCGGTCGATTACTGGCGGATGAGTTGGGCTGGGAGTTCCTCGACGGCGACGATTACCACTCCGCCGCCAACCGCGAGAAGATGAGCCGCGGCATCCCGCTGGACGATGCTGACCGTGCCGGCTGGCTTGAGACGTTGGCTGGTCTGCTGCGCGAGCGGCTGGAACGGGGGGAGTCCGCCGTGCTGGCCTGCTCAGCGCTCAAAGAGCGCTACCGCCAGGTGCTGCGCGCCTCAGGTGCGGAACAGGTAAAATTCGTCTATCTCAAGGGGGATGCGGACCTGATCGCCGCGCGCATGCGCGCCCGTCCCGGGCATTACATGAAAGCCGGCATGCTCGCCAGCCAGTTCTCGGATCTCGAGGAACCTCAGGATGCCCTGGTGGTGGATATCACCCTGACGCCGGAAGAGATTAAGCGTAGAATCCGCGAATTTGTTGCGCTCAATATGACCAATGATGGCGCGAATAACAAGGGAATAGAAACCTGATCTTTGCCCGGTCTTGATACGTTCTCTCAAGACCGGGTTTTTGCCTTTCAGTAAACCGGGTTTGCGTATTTCAAACCCGGTTTATGCTTTGGTCTCTGTCCCGAATACGACCAGGCCCGAAAATATAAAGGACTGTCCCCTGTAATGCAGCTGTTGTGAAATCCATGGGTTAAAGCATAGATCCGGTATGAAAAGCACTTACCGGGTCTACCCATACGTAAACCTGATTTGAGCATTAATCTACGAGCATCAGGATTACTGAAAATCAGGTTTGTTAATAGTCTTTCGTGATTTTTTGCCCTGGTTTTGTGTTTTTCGTTTTCTGTTCTTCTATTTGTACACCGTCAGGATCGGCACGCCTTCATACCTGTATTCATAAACCACCTCTTGCCGATTGAGCACAGCCAGCATGTGGCTGTTCATTCCCGCCGGTCCGAACGTGGTCTGGCGGTGCTCAAAAATATACCAATCCGCAGCGCTCATCGGATAGCCCTTCACAAACTGACCGAAGATGCTTACATCGTCCGCGTCCGCCGTAACCACCACATCCTCGCGCAGGCTCCCGATCCTCTGGTAATAGATCAGCACGTCATGGCTCCAGGGGTCCGCCCAAATGCGGTCTCCGGGCTTGGCCTGCGCATTGATCACGGGCAGCGCCAGGCTATAGGTTTCACACCAATAGGTGGTCTCAAGACCCATCTTCGTCGCCCCGCGCAGCCCGCCCACTCCCTCGCTATAGTACGACAGCAGGTGCGGGTACAGGCGCGCCATGCCCACCAGTTGCGGCAGCAGCGCCAGGCCGGCCAGCAGCACCACCCCGCCCGTGCGCAATGTTTTGGACCGCAGAGCGAGCCCTGTTTTCCGCCAGGCCGAGGCCAGCCAATTGAAACCGACGCCTGCCAGCGCCGCCAGGAAGGGATAGACCGCCATCATCATGCGGTCATTGTCGTATAGCAAACTTCTGCCGATCACCGGTACCAGTACCGGGATGAAAGCGGAGAGCAGGAATAGCGCTCCCAGAGCGTTATCCTTCTTCCACTTGAACGACCGTCCGATCCCGACGAAATATAACAGCGTGATCCCCAGCGGGATGACCGCCCACAACATGACAAAACTGAAATGCCAGGGTGGCGGGATATGGAACTGCCCCAGGTAGTACTGCCCGATCTGCCAATGGTTCACCGTGATGAATCCAATATAAGTGATCAGCCGCTCGAGCGTGTGCTGGTAGAGCCACGGCCACGCGGCAAAGAACACCAGCACTGCCACAAGCCCCATGATCACCAGGCGCAGGAATTGGCGCGGTTCACGCCGGAAGAGCAGCAGCCATACCCCCAGCACAATGGGCACGAACACCGCGTTCACCTTGGTCGCCAGCGCCAGCCCCCACACCAGCCCGGCCAGCAAGCCCCACGCCCAGCCGCGTTTCTCCAACAGCTTCCAGAATACGAAAGTGGAAAGGAAAGCTGAGAAAGCAGCGGGCACATCCAGCGCCGACAGGTGGGCATGGAAGAAGAAGCGCGGCATGCTGAACAATGCCAGCACCCCCGCCGCCCCTGCCAGGCTGCCGTAAGCGGATCTCAGCCAGGCAAACAGCATCGCCGCCAGGGCAGCCGAAAGCAGCATGTTGCCCATGCGGTGCGCCGTCAGGTCATCGGTGAAATTGCGCGCCACTGACCAGACCAGCCCCGACCACACCTTGTCCAGCGGCGGATGCTCGCTGTTCAACGACCAGGCATTGGTCAGGATATTATCCCGAAAGGCGATCTCCGGATGGCTGAAAGCCTGTTGCAGCCAGTGCACGTAGGACTCACTTGCCTCGATATAGGCCGGCTCGTCCCAGGTGACGCCGATCTCCCGGCTGTTGGCCAGCAGTACGGTAAAAACCAGCCCGAATACCAGCAGCGTAGTGAGGAACGGCAGGATAGTTTTTCGTCTCATGATGTTCTCCGCGAGGTGTATGGAGTTATTTTACACGCATACGCTCCGTGAGATGTTGTGCTCACGAAAAAAGCCGGGGAGTGCACACCCGGCTCTTCGATTCATCCAACTATCCTTACTGAATGATTGTATCCTCAAGCGGAGGAGGCGTGCTGAGGCTTTCACCAACGATCGCCGGCGGCGTTTCCGCAGCATTGAATTGGCGGAACATCAGCGTCCAGATGTTCATCGTAAACACCTTGTACATCCCGCTGATCAGCGTCATAGGGGCAAACATGATAGTGAACAGGAAGGGCATCGCCGCCAACCCGGCCACGATCCAGGTCAACGGCGCAGCACTGAACAGGCTGGTGATGCCGTAACCGATGCCGCCCGGGATGGCCGCCACGAGCGCGCCTGGAATGGCCAGCACGGCATACGCCGGGATGAGCGCGAACATCGCGATCATCGACGCAATCCCGAAAGCAATGCCAATGCCGAGGAGCACCAGCGCCATCAGCACGTTGTCCTTCAGGTAGCGCTTGAACATCTGCCAGCCTTTGCGGAAGGAATCCCACACGCCGGTTTCATCGATGGCCGCAAAACGCACGATGTAGTTTCGCACCAGTCCGACCACCATCATCACGAAAGTGAATAGAAAGATGAACAACACCAATAACGGAAAAGTGATAAACGCGCCCGGGAGTACCTGGCTGCCCGCCTGTTGGGTGAGGCGGAAGGCAAACAACGCGAACGACCCGAATACCAACAAGACGACCACTCCAGCCGGCACCCCGATGACCAGGTCCACCAGCCACAGGCGGAAGGCACGACGGTTCCAGCCCAGCTTCCAGGCCTCCTTGAAGCGGTATTTGGTGCCCTGGCCCTCGTGCTCATCCACCATGCGTAGGATGGCCGTCTCGGAGGGGTAGCGCACCAGCGCCCACAGCAGGCCCAATACGATGGTCAGCAGAATTGCGCCGGCGAAGAACCACAACATTGTCCCAAGCGCTTTTTGCTCCGTGTCGAACAAGGGCGCGATGTTTTGCTGCCCCCAATGAACGATATCCGTCCACCACTGCGGCACTTTACCATTCATGAAGAAGGGCGGGGTCTCCTGTTGGTAACGAATGTTCCCGGAGAAGCCGCTGCCGCTCCCTCCTCCCCCGCCGCTGGTTGCGCCGCCGGAAATGGCCAGCAGGAATGCAAAAACCCACAACAACTTGTAATTCCAAAGAATGTGCCATGCTCGTTTGAGTGTGTTGCCAATATTGATCATGAAATTGTCCTTTCGACTCATTACGTATACGCAGCCGCCGGGAATTTGTTGCGCACACCTCAAATGGAATTGCGGGTTCTCCCCAATATTCCTGTTTTTTATTTGCGTTGGTGTTCTTCTTGTTTTTATTTCTTTAATGTTAAGCATCAGCCCAATAATAAGAGTGCGTTGAAATCCGGAGAAGTTCCGCCTTTCCTCCCGGAGTTTGTTCTTCAACTCCGGGAGTTTGCACCTATCCAAGCTTAGTGCAATCTCCGGGAGTCAAAAACCAGACTCCCGGAGGTAATCCGTCTTTCCTCCAAAGAAGTTCAGCATTTTCTCTCGAAAGAATTCTGAATTGCCTTTTCCTGATTCGTGTAATTCGTGAAATTCGTGGAGAGTTCTTAATTCATGCCCAGCGAAATGCGACCGCGTTCCACTTCCACCTTCAGGATGCTCACGTCGATCACGTCCCCCACCTGCAGGCTCACGCCGCGCGGGAATTGTGAACGGTGCAGCAGCCCGTCCTGCTTCACGCCGATATCCACGAACGCGCCGAAGTCCACCACGTTGCGCACCGTACCCTTCATCTGCATGCCCACCACCAGGTCTTCCATCTTGAGCACGTCGGAGCGCAATATCGGTGCCGGCGCATCCTCACGCGGGTCGCGCCCCGGGCGCACCAGCTGCTCGAGGATATCCGCCAGGGTGGGTGCGCCGCAGCCAATCTCGGCTGCCAGTTCTTCAATCGGCTGCATCTGCAGCAGTCCAATGGCCGCGCGGCGTTCATCGAAGGGCTCGTCGGCACGCGTGCCGGCGTACTCCAGCACGGCTTGCGCGATCCCGTAGCTTTCCGGGTGGATGGCGCTGGCATCCAGCGGGTTCGTCCCCCCGCGGATGCGCAAGAAACCGGCACACTGTTCGAACGCCTTCGGTCCAAGCCCCGGCACTGTCCGCAATCCATCGCGGCTGGCAAAGGCTCCCTTCTCGTCGCGGTGTGCCACGATCTTCTCGGCCAGTTTCGCGCCGATACCGCTCACGTAACCCAGCAGCGCCGGCGAAGCCGTGTTCACGTCCACGCCCACCCGGTTGACCACGTCCTCCACAACGCCGGTCAGGGCGGCGCTGAGGGCCGCCTGGTCCACGTCATGCTGGTACATGCCCACGCCGATTGAGCGCGGGTCGATCTTGACCAGCTCGGCCAGCGGGTCCTGCACGCGCCGCGCAATGGACACCGCCCCTCGGATGGATACGTCCAGGTCGGGCATTTCGGCGCGCGCCAGCGGACTGGCTGAATACACCGACGCGCCGGCTTCGTTGGTGATCAGGTAGCGCACACTGGTCAGCTCACGGGTGATCTCGGCTGCCAACTGCTCGGTCTCGCGCGAGGCCGTACCGTTGCCAATGGAGATCAGGGTCACGCCGTGCTTGGCGATCAAGGCTTTGATCTTTTCCTTGGATTCCTTCCACTCGTTTTGCGGTGCGTGCGGATAGATCGTGCCGGTATCCAGCAGTTTGCCGGAGGGATCAACCACCGCCAGCTTGGTGCCGGTGCGGAAGCCGGGATCAAGCCCCAGCACGGTCTGCCCGGCCAGGGGTGGCTGCCCCAACAGGGCGCGCAGGTTGGAGGCGAACACCAGGATGGCATGCGTCTCGGCGGCTACGGTCAGTTCGCGGCGCACGTCGCGCTCGATGGCCGGCATCAGCAGGCGCTCGGCGCAATCAACGATGGCCAGCTCCAGCTCGGAGCAGAACGGGCTGCGCAGGTCCGGGCGGAAGAAATCCACGATTGAGCCCTTCCAATGCATTTCGTTCAGCGTTACCTTAACCCGCAGCACCTTCTCTTTTTCACCGCGGTTGATGGCCAGCACCTGGTGCGGGCGCAGGCGGCTCACCTGCCCGCTGAAGTCGTAATAGGTCTCGTAGACCGCCTTCTCGTCCACTGCATCCTCGATCTTGCCGCTTTCCAGCATGCCGAATTGCAGCGCTTTGCGGCGGGTGGAGGCGCGAATCTCGGCGTGGTCGCTCATGGTCTCGGCGGCGATATCGCGCGCACCGGCCAGGGCGTCTTCAACCGTCAGCACCTGGTCGTTCAGGTAACCGGCAGCGGTGGTGATGGCATCCGCGGGGGTGCGCGCCTGGGACAGGATCAGGTCGGCCAGCCCCTGCAGCCCCTTCTCACGTGCCACCGAGGCGCGCGTCTTGCGCTTGG
>DAONEZ010000117.1:0-6064 GCA_035403345.1 Anaerolineaceae bacterium | reverse complement strand
AACGTCCAGGGTTAACTCGTCCGGTGAAACAAGAGCATCAATCTCTACTTGCTCTTCGATCTTCAATTCCAGTAAGAGCTCCTGGACAGATTGGTTGACCGCGCGTTGAAATGCCGGAAAGGATTCGGGGGAAATGCTTAATCCGGCTGCCATCGCATGTCCTCCAAAACTGAGCAGCAGAGAAGCGTTGCGCGTAAGGGCAGCAGTGATATCGATACCCTCAATCGACCGGGCCGATCCCCGCAACGCCTGACCTTCAGGAGCAACCAGCAGGATCACCGGCTTGTGAAACATCTCCACCAGGCGGCTGGCGACAATGCCCACCACTCCGGCGGGCCAATCCGGGTGAGAAAGGATCAACACAGGAGTTTCAAGGACGCGCGGATTCTGATCTACCTGGGCTAGCGCACCCCGTAGAACCTGGTCGCACAGGATCTTGCGCTGTTCATTCATACCTTCCAGGCGGTTGACTGTCAGATTGATCAAGCCCTGATCCTCGGAAAGCAGGAAGGACACCATCGGATTGGCATCTTCCAACCGACCAACGGCGTTTAGCCGAGGTGCAAGCAGGAAAGAAACCGTTTCCTCGTTAATGAGACCCTTTTTTCCTTCCGCGATGTCAAGCATAGCCGCCAGTGCCCGCCGCGGATGTTCATTGAGCCTGGCCAGCCCGGATTGGGCCAGGTAGCGCGTGTCGTCCACCAACAAGGCCAGGTCAGCGATACAACCCAGAGCAGCCAGGTCATGCAGCGTGGGTGCATAATCCACCCTGTCGTTACGCTCGAGAAGGGCCTGGGCGAACTGGTAGGCTACTCCGGCTCCTGCCAGGGTGGCCAGCGGGTGACCGGGGGAAAGGAATTGCGGGTTTATCAACGCGTGGGCAGCGGGCAGGGTCTCGGGCAGAATATGGTGATCCGTCACAATTACATCAATTCCATTGGATTGCGCATAGGCAATTGGTTCTGTTTCAGAGATTCCAGTATCACAGGTGAGCATTACCTGGACTCCAGTGGCAAGGAACCTCTTCAACGGTTCCAGCTTTATGCCATGAGATTCCCGGGCGCGTACCGGGATATGGTAGGTTACCTGCGCCCCGAGATGACTGAGGGCATCCACCAGGATGGCAGTGGAGGTTTGTCCATCGACATCGAAGTCACCCCAAACCCCGATGGTCTCATGGTCGCGGATGGCTTTGGATATCCGCTCTACTCCTTTTTCCATGCCAGGCAGCTCAAAGGGAGATGCCGGGGAATATAAGTTGTGGTCAAGGAATTTTTTGGCTTTTAAGACAGTATCACAGCCGCGGGTTAACAAAGCTTGAATGCCAATTTCCGGCATGTCAATATTGTCAAGAAACCCCTCCGGTAGGGGAAGTTTCTCTCTTATTGACCATTTGGAGGCTGTTTGTTGAGATTTCATAGTTAGTGATTATAGAACATCAAAACTCAAGCCATCCAGATCGTCTTGGGAGAGGTTTGAAGAGGAATCGTCGACCTCACCAGCGGTGATACCGCGTTCACACAATGACCTGTAGCGGCAATAGGCGCAAAGCCTGGTCTCCTCCGTCTTTTGAAACTGATCCACAGATTTACTTGTTATTAATTCCACCAAATCAGTTAGATATTGATGATCACGTTCGTACTGTTCTGTAGAGTATGGCAAATGGATCGCATCGAAAGGGTATTGCGGGAACCAATACACCATTTGGATGTCATCGGTTGACTTCAATTGGAAACCGGGTAATCCCTGGTATCCCAATTTCAAAACGAGTGGATAGACTTGAGATTGGACCTTTCGCAGCAGGTCGATACGATCCGGTTTCACGCGGGTGGTCTTCCAGTCATAGATCGTCACCAGCCCAGAATCCTCCGCCACCAATAGATCGTACTTAGCCAGCAGCCGATAGCCGTTGAAAGGAATGGAGATCAGTTTTTCGGCATACTTGGTACCCGGGGTGTCTTTCAATCCCATGGTCAGGAAGGCATGCCACCAGAATTCCAGGTCGGGATCGGTGATCGTTTCCTCCAGAATATGTGCGTCTATCCCCGAGAAATACTGCTGTACCAGGCGGTGAAACTGTTGACCGGCCTCGATCTTTTCTTCGTGAACACGGGCAGGTTCGCTTTCCACGGCCGGCCACTCCAATTTGAGCACATGCCGCAGATAGAACCTATATTCACAATCTGCAAAGTCCTGTAAATTGGCCTGTGAGAAGGAAAACTCAGGTGGAAGTTTCATTGGTCTCCTCCAGGAAATTGATCAATTCCACCAAAGCTGCAGCCATTTGCATATCCCCATATCTTCCGTTATTCCATGAGATGCCAAGTGTCTGCTTGGCCCGCGTGATGCCCACGAACAGCAGGCGCAGGCGTTCCAGCGCATAATCCACACGCGCTTTCAGTGTGGCTGTACCTTCATCTGCCTGTAATGCTGATCGATTCTCCAGGAAAAGAGCTTCGAGTTTGCCCAATAACTCTGCCTGTGGATTCAGATTATTACGAATGAACCATTTTTCCCCAATGTACTTGTCATAGACTTCAGCAGAAGGAAAATCATAATTATTGACAGAAAGCAGGTACACCCGGTCCCATTCCATACCTTTGGCTTTATGGTAGGTTGAGATAAAGACCTTGCCCTTGTGACTGTCAGGATTGAAACGCAGGTCATCATCAGAGAATCCTTCAAATTTGCGCGCGTTGCTGGAAATCTCGGTCAATTCGGAAGCAAAATCCGATAAACGAAACTCAGGATGCAATCCGGCGCTAAACTTGAGCATCAGCGCTAATTTGTGGCACAAAGCCAGCTCAGCAGGGGAAGTGAAGAGAGTCTGCCCGATGGTGAGCACTAGCTGGTCAATGGGCAGAGAAGCAGCCTGGTGGAACAAAATCATGTCATCGCGGAAACCGGACAGAAGGTCCAGGGTAGTTTCTGAGAGGGATTCGATAGTACTACCTCTCAACCAATTTTCTTCCGTTTGCGGATAGATGAAATCCTCCAGGTTCTTGAATCTTTGAAGAAAATTGGTGCCCTCCAGGATATCCTGCCTGGCTTCCTCCTGTGGATATTTGCCGGATGCAACCTCGCTGAAGGCTGGAGCAAGCTTCTTCGCAGAGGAGGGTTCAGCGAGGGCTTGCAGCACGCGTTCGATGGTGCGCGAGGTTTTTCGTGTGGATGAGCTGACTTTGAGCAGTTCAACGATCTCGATGCCTTCTTTTTGCAGCTCCTCCGCCAGTTGTTCACCGTATTTTGCAATAGGGCAAAGGACAGCCACGGTTTTGTCCTGGTTCTGCGGCAGCCATCGCTTGAGATTACCCGCCACAAAACTGATCTCTGCATCCGGGGTCATCTTGTCCTTGCGGATGTATATGGAATTCGGGATGTCTGCAGGGTTAGGCTGCGGGTCTCCCGGGTCAGTGGGCTTGATGTAGGGCGGAGCGAGCGCTTCACGTAAATTTGTATTAGGGTGCTCCTGGCTGGTCCATTCCACCAAATGGTTGGCCAGGGCGATGATCTTGCGGCTGGATCGCCCTGAGTTGGGCAGATCGTAGGCAAGCACCCCGTCCTCTTTCAGGAAATTACGCAAGTATTTGGGATTTGCGGTTGTAAAGGTCTCGTAGATGGCCTGGTTGGGGTCACCCACGCGTACCCAGTTGCCGTGTTCCCCCACCAGTTTTTGCAGGATCTTCTCCTGGATGCTGGAGGAGTCCTGGGCTTCATCCTCGAGAACGTAAGGCCAGCGGTCTTGAAGCCTGGCGAGGTAATCCGTGTCATTTTCCAACACGCGATAAGCCAGGCGGATCAGGTCGGCAAAATCCAGGGCATTTCTGAAGCGCAGACCGCGCTGGTATTGAGAGTAAACTTGCACCCCCATTTCAACCAGCGGATCGTGGTACGCCAGTTTTTCCATCCTGGCCAGGATGTCCTCAGGTTCCAACTGGTCATCCTTAGACTGCTTGATGAAATCCTGGTTCATACTCGCGATCAATTCCGGCCACTGTTTGCGTGCTTTGTAGTCATGATCCAGGCTGACCTCGGGATTTAACAGGAAATCGCCAATCTCATGATGTTCATGTAGATAGCTGTTGGCGATGGTCTCGATCATGCGGGTCGATTCTGCTTCGTCAATGATCGAGAACTGGTTGGAGATCCCGGCCAGGTCAGGTCGTTCGCGTACAATGTCATGTGCCAATCCATGCAGGGTGCGCACGCGGTAGCCGATGTTTTCCAATAAGTTTGCGGCCTTGATAAACTCAGCGATGCGCGAGCTGAAATTATCTACGGCAGAATTGACCAACGTGACCACCAGGATCTCCTGGTCGTTGCGGATGTGACCTTCCAGGATTAATTTGGCTGCCAGGGCGGAGAGGGTATGGGTTTTTCCGCTGCCCGGAACAGCAGAAATGCCCATCCATCCGCGGGTGTATTGCAGGATCTTTTCCTGGCTGGCACGGGCTTTGAATACTTTATCCATGAGCCCCTTTTCCCTGGCTGCGCAGGACGTCCTGCATTGCCAACACCAGTGCCCCGCGTTCTTCAACTCCCTGTTCATTCAACGTGATCGTGGACATGTGGATTTGCCCGTAGCAGCGGCGGATCAGACCCTTGACGACGCGTAAAAGGGAGCGCTGGTTGTTGAGGAACTCGTCTTCATCGGTCCATTTTCTGTCCTCGCTCCAATTGCGGTTGAGCACGTATGGCTGGGTCAAGGGTTGATCCAGGCGGCTCCACCAGCCCTGTGAGCCGATATCCACCCAAAATTGCACGCGCACCGGACGGTTGCGCATGAGGAATGAAAAAGCTGGTGAGAGAAAGACTGTATCCGCTTGCGATTGTTCCTCGAAAACCGATAGCGATTGGGCTGACAGGATCCCGGATTCGAGGACGCGCAGATATTCCTTACCGAACGGCGGGATTGGTTCCTTCGGAGTGGTCAAGCTCTGGCGGAACTTGCGTGCAGATTCGATCAGCCTGGCTACCAGCGTTGCCCCCTCGAAATCCGTGTGCAAGCCGAAACCGGGCTGCGAAAGCACCTCTCCGAACAGGCGGCTGATCCAGTGATCCAACTCCAGACTGCCCTGGTCACGGTTCGCTGTCAGCCATTCCCGTAGTTGTTCGTAGCGTTCACCGATGAGATAGGTGATGCGGGCTTGCTTTTCAGGATTCACCGGCTGAAATGGTTTGAGTGAATCAGGTGCGCTAAGAGGTTTGTAAAGAATTTGTGCCAGCAGGTCTGACCGGACAAGGTCACAGCCATAAAATGCTACGTGGAAGGCGTCTCTGACATCCTGTAAATGCGGTTGCATGGCCCACGTTGGATTTGCCAGCCTGGCAAAGGTCAGGATGGCTTTCACTACTGGCTCATCCCGCAGACTACGGGAAGGACGGTATGTCGTGTAGGGCACCCCAGCTGCCTCCAGGCGGGCTGAAAACGCAAATCGCAGAGCATCGCTCAGGAACGGTGTCAGGATGGCAATCTCAGAGGGGTTGACGCCCTGATCCAGGATCAACTTTTGTACTTCGTTAACTACCTGGTCGATTGCCTGGGGATAAAACCGGCAGGAGTTGATTGTGAACGCAGTCTGATTATTATTCGTTTGATTGGGGTGTGGGAGTTTCTGGATACTTTCCGAGAGCACCGTTTCAAGATCTTGCATATTGCTTTGGGTGACGAAGGAATCCTGAGTTCGCAAGCTCCCGGTGCATAGGGCAGCCAGGCGGCTGGCGGAAGATACGTCAACTCCCAGGAAGGTGCGAAAACCAGCGTCCTCATCCATGATCAAGAGTGCAGACTGGAAATCCGGGAGCCATTCCGCCATGCAATCGTGTGCCACCGGGAAATCTTCTTCGATATTGTCATAAATGAGATGATGGTAGGTTTGTTTCAGGTAGCTGCGGCAGATGAGCGAGGGCCAGAGATGCTGGCGAAAAACTTCCAATTGTAGAGAAAAATCCAGCAAATTGTCCCGATAGCATAATTCCCGAAAACGCAAGGCGCACTCCTGTGCCTGCTGGTACAGAATGTGCTGCGTGGGTTTCCCGGACCAAGCCTGGATCAACCGTTCTG
>DAONEZ010000116.1:0-6071 GCA_035403345.1 Anaerolineaceae bacterium | reverse complement strand
CAAATCCGTTTATTCCTACTTGTACTTTCATTTCGTTACCTCCGTGTAGTTATACTTAGATTTTACCATGTCTAGACATGGCTGTTTTACTTCAAACAATTAATTTCCGCCCCCTGAACTCAAGGGACCTGTGCGTTCCATATACAGGTCTATGATGGCTTTGGCCACCTTTTTGGAATCGTGCCGCCAGGGATTTTCCGGGTCGATCAGATCGGTCTGGTAGATATCGTGCCGTGCATCCGGATCATTCACTTTTACCCAGTCGACGCCTTCCGGCAAGTCTCCTTCGCAGTGATTGTTAGTAATGACCAGGTCGAATAACCTGTGACCGGCGTGGTCCTCGATCTTGTTGACATGGTCCTCGCACGAATATCCATCGGTTTCACCGCGCTGCGTGGCCACGTTACAAACATAGAACTTACAAGCCTTGCTGGCTCGAATGGCTGCCACCAGGTCCGGTACCAGCAGGTTGGCAATGATGCTTGTATAAAGACTGCCCGGACCAATGACGATCAGGTCGGCGGCCAGGATCGCCTGCGTTGTCGGCGGATAGGGCGGCGGATTGGCTGGATCCAACCAGACCTGCATGACCTTGCCGCCCATGTTGCTGATCTGGCTTTCGCCCTTGACGTTCACCTCAACATTCTTGTCAGGCATCTGCACCTTTGCAACCAGGTTGATGTTTTTTAAAGTCGAGGGGTAAACGTTTCCTTGAACCGCTAAAACCCGTCCAGATTCCGCAATGGCTTCTTCAAAACTGCCGGTCAGTTCGGTTAATGCGGTGATAAGCAGGTTGCCCAGCGAGTGACCGTTCAACCCGGCGCCTGTACCAAAGCGGTACTGGAACATCTGGCTGAGCAGCTCTTCATCATTCGATAAGGCCGCCAGGCAATTACGGATATCCCCGGGAGGCAGGATACCCATCGTACGGCGGATCTCGCCGGAGGAGCCGCCATCGTCTGCCACAGTCACCACTGCGGTGATATTCCTGGAATACTGCTTCAACCCGCGCAAAACGGATGCCTGGCCTGTACCACCGCCGATCACCACGATGCGTGGCCCCTTATCCCGCCGTTGGAACTCCACCATGGTATCGATGACATCATGCCCCGGGCGAATGAACGGACGCAGTAGCGCACGATTCAGACCCAGGATGCCAACGATGATTAAGCCTACTCCCAACAGCCCAAATATGAGCGCGCGTAGAATTCTTAGTTGGATGAATTGCAAAGATACAATTCTTACGAATGGCAGGAACCAGGATTCCGGGACGTTGCGGTAGAGGTCCAGCAGGTACACTGCCAATCCCAACCCTAACAGGGTCGTGCCCGCCAGGATGACCAGCACCCACCGTTTAACCCCAATTCCAGGCACCAACCACCTCAACTTGAGGTAGATCCATTGCCAGAAACGGCGAATTTTGGAAGTGGCGGAAGAACGCATTAAATAAATATCATATCCTGCTTTTCCACCAGCGTCAACGATTAAACACGATACTGTATCAATTTCAGAGCCAGCAAGGGTTCAAATACTGTCTTTTTGGCCACATGGTATAATCTGACTGAAACACTTATTACATTAATAATATTGCCTGATAACTTTAAGTCCATCAAATTCACCAACAGGAGGTGGAATGTGAAACCGCTGAACTTACCAGGGCCTAATGCAAAACGGCTGATCGAACGTGACCACAAGGTGGTCTCCCCGTCTTATCCGCGCGGGTACCCGTTTGTAATGGATCACGGCAAGGGGGTGTATGTTTGGGATGTGGACGGCAATAAATTTCTCGATTTTGCAGCAGGTATTGCAGTAAATTCCACCGGGCACGCACACCCTGATGTGGTTAAAGCCGTGCAGGCCCAGGCCGAAAAATTTCTCCATATTTCCTCCGATTTCTATCATCCCAAATGGGTCGAACTGGCAGAATACCTGGACCTTATCGCTCCCTTCCAGGAAGACGCCATCTCATTCCTGACCAATTCCGGCACTGAAAGCGTCGAGTCAGCCTTAAAACTGGCTCGTTACCACACCGGCAGATCACAATTCATCGCCTTCCTGGGCGGTTTCCATGGCCGCACCTATGGTTCTGTCACCCTGACTGCCAGCAAATCCATTTATCACAAAGGGTTCTTCCCGCTTATGAACGGGGTCACTCACATCCCCTATCCCGATCCCTACAGGCCGGTGTTGAATATGCGTCCCGGCGAGGATGTTGGAGATGCGACACTGCGTTATCTTGAAGAGGAGATCTTCGGCCGCACCATTCCACCGGAAGAAGTGGCCGGTATCATCATTGAACCGATCCAGGGAGAAGGCGGTTACATAGTTCCCCCTGAGAGTTTTTTCATCAAATTACGTGAGATCTGCACGCGCTACGGTATCCTGCTGATCGCCGATGAAGTACAGTGCGGCGTTGGACGCACGGGTAAATGGTGGGCCATTCAACACTTCGGTGTGGAACCCGACATCGTTACCACAGCCAAGGGTATCGCCTCAGGTTTGCCCCTGGGAGCCATGATCGCGCGTGAGAGCGTTGTCACCTGGAAGAAAGGCGCACATGGGAATACCTTCGGAGGGAATCCCCTCTCCTGTGTGGCAGCCCTGGAAACCCTGCGCCTGATCGAAGAAAGCTTCATGGATAATGCCGCATATGTCGGTAGTTACATCCTGCGCCGCTTGCGCCAGATCCAACAGGAACACCCCTCCATCGGTATGGTTCGCGGTATCGGACTCATGATCGGCATCGAGTTCGTTAAGGATCATGAATCCAAAACCCCTGCTTCCGAGTTGCGCAACCGCGTGGAAGAATTAGCTTTTGAACGCGGGCTGCTCACTCTCGGTTGCGGACGCAGCACCATCCGCGTCTCACCGCCGTTGTGCCTCAGTGAAGCTGAAGCCGAGGAAGGTCTACAAATCCTGTCTGAAGCCATTGGACTTGCCGAGCAGGAAGCTTCTGTGAACGAGCAGGAAGAAGAGGTCCTGGTCAAGGGATAATCCTGGTATATGCTGCCAGATCTGCGTGTTAAACAACGGGATTACCTGCTTGAAATCTCCAGAGCGCTTACCCAGGTCCTGGACCTGGATAAGTTGCTGGACCGGATTTTAACCATCTCGCTTGAAATGCTTGCCGGTCAAGCCGGATTGATAGCCCTGCGCGAACCTGCGCAGGGCTGGCGCATCCGCGTCTCTTATGGTCTGCCCGCCCCTTTCCTGCGTTTCCTTGAACCCAAGTTCAACCAGATCCCCGAAGACCAGGATCCCGCGGACAAAGAGCTGCAAAACATCAACCAGATCCTGGGCACCTTTACTCAAGCGATCAGCCTGGGCAGGCTCAGCAGCGTGGGACTGCCACTCATCACCGGGCAAAAGGTGCTGGGGGTCATATTCGTGTTCCGCGAATTTGCCGCATTCTCCGCCAACGACCGTACGCTTTTGTCCAGCTTTGCTGACCAGGCTGCCATCGCCGTCCAGAACGCACAGCTTTACACCCAGGTGGAGGAGGACCGTCAGCGTGTTACTGCCATCCTGGACTCTGCTGCCGATGGCATCCTGATCCTCTCCGCCAATTTGCGCATCGAAAGGGCAAATAGCGCTTTCGGGTTTATTTATGGCATCCAGCCTGCGGACCTGGTGGGTCGTGAACATGATGAGATCATCCAATGGGCTCATCCGCCCAAGGGCTCACCGCTTTCCAGGGCGGTTGCAGAAGGCTGGCCGCTCACTCCCCACGCTGCCCTGAACGTGGAGGGTGACCTCAAGCGCCCCAGCTCGCCCGCACCTGTCCCTGTTGCTGTCACCTACACTCCCTTAATGTCAGACGAAGGAAAACTGGTGAACATTATCACCACAGTGCGCGATATCACCCGCTTTCGCGAAGCTGATGAGTTGAAATCGACATTCATCTCCGTTATCAGCCATGAGTTGAAAACCCCTGTTGCGCTAATCAAGGGCTATGTGGGCACTCTGCGCCGGGACGATGTGAAATGGGATCGCAAGATCGTCAATGAAAGTTTGCAGGTGATCGAAGAGGAAGCCGACCGGTTGAGCGAATACATTGAAAACCTGCTGGACGCCACCCGCCTGCAGGCGAATGGCTTCAGTGTGAAAAAAAGCGACTTGCAGTTAGCCGATCTGCTTCAACACACTGCCGAAAAGATGCAGGTTCAAACCACTTCCCACAAGATCGTTGTGGATATTCCCGAACCGCTGCCGGTCATCCTCGCCGATGAGAAACGCATCACGCAGGTCGTCTCCAACCTGGTATCGAATTCGATCAAGTACGCCCCGGGCGGGGAGATCCACATCACAGCACGCCAAAACCGGTCAAATGTGATCGTCTGCATCAGCGATGAAGGACCCGGGATCGACCCCAACGATGCCCCCTTCGTTTTTGACCGCTTCTACCGCTCCCCTGACGCCACCCGCCAGACCAAGGGTGCGGGGCTGGGGCTCTTCCTGGCCAAATCCATCATCACAGCCCACCAGGGCCGAATTTGGATAGACCCGGTACCCGGTCGAGGCGCAAGGATCTGTTTCTCCCTGCCATTGCCAGGCGAATCTGACGTCATGTCCTGATCTGCGCCAGCCGCAGGATGGTATAATCACCCGGTTGTACACAAACTAAATACGAGAGAAAACTCATGCCAAAAATGCAGACTCCTTGCCCGCGTTGTCGCCAGCCCATCCTCGCTGATGTTCAGATGCTGTTCGACATGCAAACCGATCCAACCGCGAAACAAAAATTACTCAGCCGCAATACCAACCTGGCGCACTGCAATGCCTGCGGGTATGAAGGTCTGGTCAGTTCCCCAATCGTTTACCATGACCCCGAAAAAGAATTGCTGCTCACCTTTTTCCCGCCCGACCTGGGACTTCCTGTAAATGAGCAGGAAAAACAGATCGGACCATTGATCAACCAGGTGGTCAACGCCCTTCCCAATGAAAAACGCAAGGGGTATTTGTTCCGCCCACAAACCATGTTCACCTACCAGACCCTAATCGATCGAGTGCTGGAAGCTGATGGGATCACCAAGGAAATGATCGAAGCCCAGCAGAAACGCATCTCGCTCCTTCAGCGCCTGCTTTCAACCCCCAAATCTGAGGACCGAATTACCATCATCCACCAGGAAGCCGAACTGGCTGATGGAAGCCTGTTTGCCATCCTGTCCACTTTGTTGCAATCAGCTTCCATGCAAGGTGATGAGAATGCAGCCAAATTACTGACAGTCATCCAGTCTGAATTACTGCAGGAAACGGAAACCGGCAAAAAACTCCTCGCAGACAGCCAGGAAACCCAGGCAGCCATAAAAGAATTGGATACAGCGAACAAGGAAGGCGGACTGACGCGCGAGAAACTGCTGGATATCCTCGCCGCAGTAAAATCTGATACCACCCTGGCCACCCTGGTGGGGATTACCCGCACCGGCATGGATTACCAGTTCTTCCAGACGCTGAGCGAACGCGTTGAAAAGGTCGACGAACCGGAAAAAGCACACCTCGTTGAGCTGCGTGACAAATTGCTCAAACTCACCCGCGAGATGGACCAGGAGATCAAGAAACGCCTCGAAGCAGCCTCCAAACTTGTAGATGCCATCATCAATGAAGATGATATTCAGAAATCCATCGAGAAACACGCCCAGGAAATTGACGAGTATTTTTCCCAAGCCATTGAACTTGCTTTTGAAAAGGCGCGCGATGAAGGTGATACCGCCAGGCTGGAAAAGATCCAGAAGGTTCTTTCAACGATCGAAAGCATGAGCACTCCTCCCCCTGAGATCGACCTGATCCAGGCACTGCTCGAAGCCCCGGATGAGGAATCCAGGCGCATGCTGCTGGCCGAAAAATCAGAGCTGGTTAATGACCAGTTCCTTCAGACCATCAACTCAATCATCACTGAAGGCGAAGCCCGCAAGCAAAATCCGCAACTGATCAATGCTTTGCAGGATATCTACAAATTAGCCCTGCGCATGTCGATGGAAAAGAACCTTAAGGGATAAACCAATTCGCAGTTAAGACGAATACAAACAAAGGCCGGGAATCCATTTTTCGATTCCCGGTTTTACTTTTCCTGG
>DAONEZ010000115.1:0-6074 GCA_035403345.1 Anaerolineaceae bacterium | reverse complement strand
CGATCCAACTGTGCGCGAACGCCCCGAGCCGGTCAAGCCCGTGCTGGTGCCCCTGCCGCACGGCGGCATTGTGATGTACTGCACCAAATGGTGCCCGGATTGCAAGCAGGCGCGCGCCTGGCTGGCAGCCCGCGGGTTGAAGTACACCGAAGTGGATATCACCACCACACCCGGCGCGGCGGAGCAGGTGGAACGCTGGGCCGGCGGCAACCGAACCACTCCCACCTTCGACATCGACGGTGAGATCATTGTCGACTTCGATGTGGAAAGGTTACAAAAAATATTGGGGATATTGTAAGTAGATCAGATCGGTAAATCTCTCAAGGGGCACAGTGTTATTGCTGTGCTCCTTTTTGGTGCGATCAGTTATTCGGGCATGGTGAATTGGCCTTACTTTTTATTTCCCTGCTTTGGATATAATCAAACCAATAGAGGCGAAAGATGAACCCTTCCCATCTCGAATTAGCGGCAGCCATTTCACAGGCATTCTCAAAACTTGACCCGGTCGAAGCGGTTGCCCTGGGCGGTTCCTTCGGCAATCACTCCGCCGGAAACGACGCGTCCTCGGATATCGATATCTATGTCTATACCCGCGCAGACGTCCCCCTGGAGGACAGGCGCAAGATCGTCGAGCTCACAGGAGGAGCCACCATCGCCAACCTCGGATTGAATTACTGGGGCGCGGGAGATGAGTGGTACCACCAACCTACCGGGATTGAGGTGGACATCGTGTATTTTGACGCTGCCTGGATGGAAGATCAGATCGACCGGGTAATCGTCCATGCGCAGCCCTCCATGGGGTACAGCACCTGCTTCTGGCATACGTTGCGGCAGTCGCTCATTCTCTCTGATCCGCAGGGCTGGCTGAGTTCTTTACAAAAGCGCTGCAACGTTGAATATCCGGAAGAACTGCGGCGCGCAATTATTGAATTTAACTACCCGGTGTTAAGGCAGATCATCCCGGCTTATGCCCACCAGGTGGAAAAGGCTGTGCGGCGGGAAGACCTGGTCAGCGTAAATCACCGCCTGGCCGCCTTATTCGCCAGTTACTTCGACATCCTGTTCGCGTTCAACCGCGTCCTGCACCCGGGTGAAAAACGCATGGTCGCTTATGCGCTCAGCCACTGTTCCCGCATCCCTGAACAAATGGAAGTTGAAGTCAATGAAATCCTTCAGATATCCAGGCAATCCCTGCCCGCCCTGCCGGCCATGCTCACCCGCCTGCTCGACCACCTGGATGAGTTGTTGAAAGCAGATGGATTAATATGACAATCCGGTTATCCATACCCTCACCGAAAATGAAAGAAATTTAGGAGTCATCCCATGCCTCTGCCCTTTTGGAAGACCAAACGCCTGGATGAAATGACCCGCGAGGAATGGGAATCGCTTTGCGACGGCTGCGCGCAGTGCTGCCTGATCAAGTTCGAGGATGAGGATAGCGGTCGCATCTACCACACCAACGTGGTATGCGAGTACCTGGAGATCTACCACTGCCGCTGCACGCGCTACGAAGAACGCAGCGTGCTGGTGCCCACCTGTGTCACCCTCACTCCCGCGCTGGCCGGCGAACTAGCCTGGATGCCTGAGAGCTGCGCCTACCGCAAATTGGCAGAGGGCAAGGACCTTCCGTTATGGCATCCCCTGGTCTCCGGCAGCCCCGACGCGGTGCACAAAGCGGGCATGTCCGTGCGCGGCAAGGTGGTCTCCGGGCGGGATGTGGATGAGGAAGACCTCCCTGATTACGTCGTGGATGAGGATTGAGATATTGCTCTCGCAAAGTAAAAATCCTTCTTTCGCAAAGCCGCCAAGCCGCAAAGAAACCATAGAAGTAAATTGAATAGTCTTCTCTAGACCCGGTATCAAAAACAGATACCGGGTCTATGCTTAGGTCGCGTTTATGAGCAGTCGCATGCGTAGGGTCAAGTTCCAAAGCATAAAACGGGTTTGATGTCCGCAAACCCGGTTTTCAAACCAATAGGTTCCGCCATTGTTATATCGAAGAGATTAATAAATTGCTTTTTACATAATTGGTGTAATTCGTGTAATCCGTGGACAAAGTTCCTTCATTCGCTAAATCGCGGATAGGTTTTCCTAAACTCGTTAATGCTATAATTGCGGCAGAAAAATCCTCCCCACCTACGGGGAGATAAAAAGGAGACAATCATGATCGTCACCACAAAGGAATTATTCAAAGCCGCATACGGCAAATACGCCATCGGCGCATACAACATCAACAACCTCGAGCAGCTCATGGGACTGTTCCAGGGAAACATTGACAGCGCTGCCCCCTTCATCATCCAGATCAGCAAAGGCGCCCGCTCCTACACGGATAAAGTGATGCTGGAAGGTCTCATCCGCTCCGCCGACCAGGTCTTCCCCAAGGCCATCTTCGCTGTGCACCTTGACCACGGTGATGAAGAGACCTGCTACGACTGCATCAACAGCGGTTTCTACTCCTCGGTGATGATCGACGCTTCGGCTGAACCTTTCGAAAAGAACATCGAGACCACCCGCCGCGTGGTGGAAGCCGCGCATGCCAAGGGCATCGTGGTGGAAGCCGAGTTGGGCAAGCTGGGCGGTGTGGAAGAGCACGTGCAGGTGGATGAAGCCAACGCCATGCTCACCGACCCGGCGCAGGCGGCTGAGTTCGTGCAGCGCTCCGGCTGCGACTCGCTGGCAGTAGCCATAGGTACCAGCCACGGTGCGTTCAAGTTCAGCGGCTCGCAAAGCCTGCACTTCGATGTGCTCGAGCGCATCCAGAAAGTGCTGCCCGGCTTCCCGCTGGTCATGCACGGCTCCAGCTCTGTCCCGCAGGAAGAGGTGGAGCGCATCAACAAAGCCGGCGGCAACCTCAAGGGTGCCAAGGGCGTGGACGCCGATCAGTTCAGGCACGCTGCGGAACTGGGCGTCACCAAGATCAATATCGATACAGATGGCCGCCTGGTATGGACGCGCGTGCACCGCGAGTA
Organism: Anaerolineaceae bacterium; assembly: GCA_035403345.1. Lineage (GTDB taxonomy): Bacteria > Chloroflexota > Anaerolineae > Anaerolineales > Anaerolineaceae > UBA6107. The sequence goes on along the minus strand of DAONEZ010000115.1, from coordinate 3,105 downwards.
CTTCCTGGAGCATCCCGAGGGCTTTGACCTGCGCCCGGTAGGCAAGATCTTCATGGCCGAGTACGCCAAGTTCATCGCCGCCAAGAACGTCAAACTGGGCAGCGCCGGCCAGCTCGAAACTGTGCGGACCCTGATCGGTAAGTAGATCTAACTATTTAAAATTTCTCCCCGGAAGGTCACTTCCGGGGAGTTTTGTTATTTCTTCGTCAGCGGTCCGAGCAGCGCTTGCTCAGGCGGCTGCACATCGATCCAGTAAAAGAACTGCGTACCATCAATCCATATCTTCATGTAAAACTCAGACTGGCTGATCTCAACCTCCTGGCCGGCAACTTTATTAGAAGTGAGCGTCAGGGTGAGCAAATCCCTGGCCCAATCAATGGCGCGCACGTCGTAATGCAATTCATTTGATCCACTGTTATCCGCTGGGGTTATGACCATGTCCACAGCCGTTTCACTGATGGTGATGGTGGTGCTGCCCACCTGGTCAGTAGCCTCCCATGTGCCATAAAGTACCGGCTGAGCGCTGGTAGCAGGAGTCTTAGGCGTGGAAGTGGTAGCGCCAGCCGGCCCGCAGGTACTTTGTGGATCGATGGAGCAGATCCCGCCCGCCTCATCCACCCCGGGAGTGGTAGTCGGAGCAACTGTTGTCGTTTTGCCTGCGCATCCCGCGCCGATCGCGCACATGAGAATAACGGACAAGATCAGGAGCATACGTTGGCGCATAAAGGTCTCCAAAAATCAGGACGTAAGAGTCAAACGAGGGGATTATAGCTTATTTAGGGAGTAGTGATTAGTAATCAGGAAAACCAAAGACTCAATCCTGCCTGATTACTGATTACTAAGTGCCTATTCACTATTCACTATTCACTTCCTTGTGTTATAATACCATACAGTAGAGTATTTAATTATGAGCGTCAGGCATACCCTTCTTGGTCTCATCGCACAGCAGCCGCGTTACGGATACGAGCTGCGCGCGGCGTTCACTGCGCTGGCAGGCGGGCGCGAGAACTGGGATGTGACCCCGGCGCAGATCTATACCACCCTGAACCGCATGCTGACAGCCGGGCTCATCCGTGAGGACTCCTCACCCGTGGATACCCCATCTGAAAAACGTTTCTACGCCCTCACCCCGGCTGGCCGGGAGATGCTGGAAGATTGGTTCAACGCCCAGGTGAACAGTGCGCCGCAGCAGGATGAATTCCATTTGAAATTAATGTTGGCACGCTCGCTTGAATGGGTGAACTTGCCGCGCATGATCCAGGCACAACGCAGCAGCCTCTACCAGGAGCTGCACCGCATTACCACCCAGCGCCAGCTGCTCGACCCCGCCCGTGAACTGGCTCACATTCTGCTAATGGACAAGGCCATCATGCACCTGGAAGCCGATCTGCGCTGGCTCGACATGGTGGAAGCACGCATGGAAGACGTGCAAAAGCAACCTGCTCCCGAGCCTGAGTTAAGGCGGCGTGGGCGGCCGTCAAAGAATTAACAAGTGACCTCTCGATCAAGGAGTTGAAATGGCAATCATAGAAGTTCAGAACCTGAGCAAAGTTTATGGGGCAGGCGACACCGCAGTGAGCGCACTGGACGGGGTGAACCTGAGCATTGACGCGGGCAAGTTCGTGGCTGTGATGGGTCCCAGCGGCTGTGGCAAGTCCACCCTGCTGCACCTCATCGGCGGGTTGGACCACCCCACCGCTGGAAAGGTGCGCATCGAGGGGCAGGACATCGCCGCCATGAAGGACGAGCAGCTCACCGAACTGCGCCGGCGCAAGATGGGTTTCATCTTCCAATTCTTCAACCTCATCCCGGTGCTGAGCGCTGCCGAGAATGCCGCCCTGCCGCTGCTCCTGGACGGGGTCAAACCTGCATCCGCCAACGCAAAAGCGCTGGAATGGCTGGAAAAGAATAAACTGGCTGACCGTGCCGCGCATCGCCCGGACGAACTCTCCGGCGGGCAGCAGCAGCGCGTGGCCATCTCGCGCGCCATGGTCTCCGACCCCGTCATCATCCTGGCGGACGAACCTACCGGCAACCTGGACACGCACAGCAGCGATGAGATCGCCTCTGCCTTGCGCAGCCTGGTTACCGATTGGGGGCGGACTGTGCTGATGGTGACCCATGATCCGCGTATTGCCGCCTACGCTGATCGCATCATCTTCCTGAAAGACGGCAAGATCGTGGACGACACCTTAATGACCGGCGAGGCAAGTGACAATGCCAGGCGGTTGAAGGAGAAAGTGGAGTCACTATGAGAGGCCAATTCCTGTTAGCCCTGCGTTACCTGACGCGGCGCAAGCAGCGCCTGGTGTTGACCACGCTGGCCATCATCTTCGGCGTGGCGGTGTTGTTCGGCATGAACGCCATGCTGCCGGGCGTGATGACCGCCTTCCGCCATACCATGGTGACAGCCGCCGGCAAGGTGGATCTAAGTGTTTCGAGCCTGTCCAACAACCCCTTTGATCAATCTGCACTGGAGCAACTCAAAGACATCCCGGGTATCAGTGTGAGCACGGGCATCCTGCAGCGTAACGTGCTGCTGCCCGCCAGCCTGGGCGGCACTGCCAACCCGCTCACCGGTTCGGCCGCCATTGTGCTAAACGGTATCGACGTGGAAAGCGCCACCCGTGTACGCAAGTACCAGGTGGATTCCGGTCGTTTCCTGGAAACGTCTGATGAGAAGGGGGTGGTGCTGGGATACAGCCTGGCCAAACGCATGGGGCTGGAGCCGGGCGATGGCCTAACCCTGCCCTCCTCACAGGGGTCGGTTGACCTGACCGTGGTGGGCATCCTGAGCCAGTTCACTTCCTCCACGGTGGATGAAGCTTATGTCACCCTGCCCACTGCGCAGCAAATACTCCTGCTGCCCGGGCGGATCACCAATATAGACCTGCTGTTGGATTCCGGCGCAGACAAGGCTTTGGTCAGCAGGGCTATCCTGGCAAAGCTGGGTTCGGACTTCAAGATGGGGGCAGTGGAGGTAGGCAACGAGTTGGAGGATATGCTCGCCCTGGGTCAGAACGTAATGTGGCTGTTCGGCATCATGGCGCTCATTACTGCCGGGTTCATTATCTTTAACACCTTCCGCACCATAGTGGCGGAACG
>DAONEZ010000114.1:0-6138 GCA_035403345.1 Anaerolineaceae bacterium | reverse complement strand
TCGCTATCAAAGAAAAGCACAGGCAAGGCTACCAAGAGGCCGCTGATGACCCCTGTCACAAAACGACCATGGTCCTTGCGCTCTTTGCCCGCGTTTGCCAGCGCGGCTAGCAACCAACCGCTCAAAGGCAGGGACAACGCCAGGAGCAATTGGGAACCATTTTGCCCCAAGCCAGTGATGGTGAGCAGCAGGAATATGAAAATTACGAAACCATCTACCGCGAACTCACCCCGGCTCACCTGCGTTCCGGGAGGCATAGTCTTAGAAAAATAATACGGAAAGAGGCTTAATGAGATGAATGTGCCAAAAGCTGCTCCCAGAAATAGCACCAGCAAGGTGTCGAGGGCGGAACCGAGCGCACCCCACAGTAACCATGGGACGGCCGCCAGTAACCCGATAATAGCTCCAGCACCCATCAATCGTGAAGAAGGTAGTTTCCTTGGAACCTGCTTGTTTCTACGCGCAGCCAATGCCATGATGATGATCAATAACAACAATGCAGAGAGAATGATGACCGTAGATTGATTCTGCGAAGTCAATGGCATCATTTTTACCGGTATGGTCAGGAACACGAACGCTGCACCGATCAGCCATAACCGCAGGATGAGTTTTAGCCTGGGGACCTTGGCGATGATGTAAAGCGGAACCAGTAGTAGCAAGAGCAGAAATGCGTAAACCAGGTGAACCAGCCAGCGTACGTCGCTAACCAGCGAACTCTCGAAAAGTGCCTGTTCGATCGTCCAACGGATGAACAGGTTCAAACCGGATAAGATGATGAGGGCCGCTGCCAGGGTCGAGAATAAAGCGATACTGCCGCAACCTTTCAAATCCGACAGGCTGCATTCCACAGTTGGTGACTTCTTTTCTTCTTTCACAGACGCTCCTGGTAATATGTTTTACTTCCAGCTCACAATAAACAAGTTCAAAGCATTATATTACAAGCGCTGGAAAGTTGACGAATGCCGGTGTATTCAAATCTTGAGCTCAAGTATTACCTGCTTTTTGCATTCCATAAAAAAACGGAAAACCGCTTGACCTGAGGTGAGCGACAGGCTAAAATACTATAGGTTCTGAGTATCAATAATGAATCCGTATTAACAGCAGGAAAAGTTCTGAATACTGAGATACGAATGATTGATACCGCACTAAATGGACGCCACCCGGGGATGTTACCAGCTAACATCTTTCAGGTGGTAATTTATTTTAATTCAAGGAGCATTTTCCATGGCTGACCACTTGATCCGCGGATCGCTCGCGCAAATTGATCCTGAAGTGTCCAAATTGATCCAGTTCGAGACCGAGAGGCAGTTCCGCAAGTTGATCCTCATCCCTTCGGAAAGCACTGCCCCGTTGGCTGTGCGCGAATCACTTGGATCTGTATTCCAGAATATATATGCGGAAGGTTATCCGGATGAAGACACGCGCTGGATGAGCGAAAAAGAGCTATTGGATTATCCCGCCAGGCTCTCTTATTACCGCCGTTATGCAGATCCACGCTACTACAAGGGCGTCGAATACGCGGATGTCGTTGAGTCACTCGCCCGCCGCCGCTGTGCGCAGGCTTTTGCGACCGACAAGATCAGCGCGGATCGCTTGTTTGTGAATATCCAGGCGCTCTCCGGCGCTCCTGCCAATAATGCGGTTTACCAGGCCTTGATCGAACCGGGTGATACGCTGCTCGGCATGAACCTCTTGCACGGCGGACACCTGACCCATGGCTCCTCCGTCAACCGCTCTGGTAAGCTCTACAAGGTCTTTCACTATAATGTTGACCCTGTCAGCGAACAGATCGATTACGACAAGGTGGAAGCCATCGCCAGGGAAGTGAAACCAAAGGTGATCGTCTGCGGTTACTCCTCCTATCCATTTATCCCGGATTGGGCACGTTTCAGAGCGATTGCGGACGCTGTGGGAGCCTACCTGCTGGCAGATGTATCACACATCGCCGGTCTGATCGCTGGTAAGGCCATTCCTTCCCCAGTGGGACATGCGCATGTCATCACCTTCACCACGCATAAGACCCTGTGCGGACCACGCGGGGCTTGCATCCTGACCACTGACTCCTCCCTGGCCAAAAAGATCGATAAAGCCGTCTTCCCGGGTGAGCAGGGCGGCCCCCATGTGCACGTTTTCGCCGCTTTAGCCACCACCTTCAAACTGGCAGCCTCGCCTGAGTTCGCGCGGCTGCAAAAAAGCATCCTCACGAATTGCGCTGTGCTTACTCAGCACCTGGAGGAACGCGGGCTGCGCATCTCTTTTGGCGGTACCAACTCTCACCTGGCCAATGTGGATTGCAAGACAATCGTCGGCCCGGATGGCACCACTCTATCGGGAGACATGGCAGCCAGGATCCTCGATATCGCCGGCCTGGTGCTCAACCGCAATACCATCCCCGGCGACAAGACTGCCCTCAACGCTTCCGGAATCCGCTTTGGCACCCCCTGGATGACCCAGCGTGGACTGGACGAAAGCGACATGCGCGCGGTTGCGGATATCATGGCAGATGTGCTCTTCGCCATCACGCCGTACACCGTAGAAACGCGAAAAGGCCCTGCCCAGCGCGCCAAGGTTGATTTCAAGGTGTTGGAGGAAGCCAAGATAAAGGTAAGGGCATTATGCGAAAAAGCCGGGGCAGACCTGGAATACCAGAAGAGCGGATATCCGCATTTCTATTATTTGGATGACAAACCGGTGGCGAAATCCGACCTAGCCTGCCTCGAGATTAGCGGCGAGCACGCCGATTACTTCGTCAATTATTGTTTCAGTTCAGACGCGGAAACATTGAAACCGGGTGACTCACAACCCGCGGCGCTTACGACTCCACTAAAGGAAATTCAGGGCACCCTCACCTGCAAGACAGTGGAGACTTACCAATTCACCCTCCCGGCTGCGGAATTTGGACTGGGTGCCACCTTCCTGCGCGGGCTATCCGACGGATATATCGCTTTTGACGAAGATATCCCCCGCCGCATCCCGGGTCCGATCATTATTCGTGAGGTCGAGCTGAAAGCGTTCTCAAGTGTTTCCGGGGAAATGAGATTTGCAGAAAAACCGTACTATATTGGAAAACAGAATTCAACCGGAAATCCAATACCAGTTTTCGAATGGCATGAGACGGAATCAGCCCCCAAACGCACGCCATTATACGAAACCCACAAAGCCATGGGAGCCAAAATCATCCCGTTTGCCGGTTGGGAGATGCCAGTCTGGTACACCTCGGTGGTTGAAGAACACCTGGCTTGCCGCCAGGCAGCCGGACTATTCGACGTATCACACATGGGCGTGCTCCAGGCGGAAGGTCCGCAAGCCGCCACTTTCCTGGATTGCGTTTGCGGGAACGATATCGGTGGGTTAGCGGTGGGTGAATCCTGTTACACGCATTTTCTCGACCCGGATGCCAAAGTGATCGATGACACCCTGGTCTATCACCGCGCACCGGATAAGTACCTGGTGGTGGTGAATGCCTCGAACAACGACAAGGATTGGGCCTGGCTGAACGCTGTGAAAGACGGAACCGTCCTGATAGACAAGGAACAGCCCTGGGTCAAAACCTTTGGGTCGCAGGTGGTCCTGCGTGACCTGCGTGATCCCAAAGAAGGCATTGACATGCGCGTTGATATCGCCCTGCAAGGACCAAAATCCAGGGATATCCTGCTGGCTTTGGGCTGCGATACCGCCACTACCGCCCGTATCAAAGCCCTCAAGCGCACTGAACTGTGCGATGCAGTGGTGGGAGGGTTTGACATGATTGTTTCGCGCACCGGTTATACCGGTGAAAAGATGGCCTTTGAGCTCTTCGTCCACCCGGAGAAAGCCGCAGAGCTATGGGAAGCGTTGCGAAGGATTGGCGAACCGCTGGGTATGAAAGCCTGCGGTCTGGGAGCGCGCGACTCCCTGCGCACTGAAGCCGGCTTGCCACTTTACGGAGACGAGATGGGTGGCCCCAGGAACCTGGGTGTGGCCGAAGCCGGGTTCGGCTCCTATGTGAAGGTGTATAAACCCTGGTTTATTGGCCGCGACTCCTTCATTAAATATGAGAAAACCAGAAAATCTGTCGTCGCACGATTCCGCTTCCTCGAAAAAGGTGTGCGCATGGCGCATAATGGCGACCCGGTGCTGGATGCCAAAGGCAAGGTCATTGGCGTGGTAACCAGTTGCGCGATCGATTCTGAAGGATTCCTGACCGGTCAAGCCTACGTCGATATCCGCTCAGCCGTGGAAGGCACTCCCATTGCCGTTTTCCAGAGCGCGCCTAAGTTGGCCGGGAAACCACCCTCAGAATTGAACGCCGGGGATCGCGTAACACTGCCTACCCCGGCAGTGATTGTCAGTCGTTTTGCCAAACTGTAAGGTTCCATATCCTAAATAAGAAGAGGAAAAATGCAGACACCCTGGGATTACCGCTATGCACAACGGACGCAGCGCATGAAAGCGTCTGCCATCCGGGAATTGCTGAAGGTAACTGAACAACCTGACATGATCTCATTCGGGGGCGGATTTCCTGCGCCCGATGTATTTCCGGTTGAGGAATTCCGCCGGGCTTGTAACCATGTGCTCGACCGCATGGGCCCGGAATCCCTGCAATATAGTGGTACGGATGGTTATGCCCCGCTGAGACAAATGATCTCACGCCACACTGTCAAACTTGGAATTAATGTGGATATCGATAATATCCTCATTACCTCCGGTTCACAGCAAGCCCTGGACCTGTTGGGCAAGATCTTCATCAATCGGGGTGACCGCATCCTGGTGGAAAACCCGACCTAGCTCGGCGCGCTACAAGCCTGGAATGCCTACGGTGCCGATTACATCCCGGTTCCGACGGATGAGTACGGCATGCGCACCGACTTGCTGGAAGAATCTCTGCGTAAGGGAGCAAAATTCATTTACGTTCTCCCGAATTTCCAGAACCCCACCGGCACTACCCTGCCGATGGAACGGCGTTTAGAGTTGATCCAACTGGCTGACCGATATGGGGTTCCCATCGTGGAAGACGATCCCTACGGACAATTACGTTATGAAGGCGAAGACCTGCCCCTGGTCGAGTTATTGGACTCCCAATCGCGGGTGCAGAACGGCAGCTACACCGGCAACGTAATTTACCTCAGCACCTTTTCCAAGATCCTGGCTCCGGGCATCCGCCTGGCCTGGGTGATCGCCCCCAAGGAAGTCATCCGCAAGCTTGGATTGGCTAAACAAGGCACTGACCTGCATACTTCCACCTTCGCCCAAATGGTGGCCCACGAGGTAGGTCAGCACGGGTTCATTGACCGCCACGTCAAGGTGATCCAGCAGGTGTACCAGGAACGCCGTGACACCATGTTGGACTCACTCGAAGAACACATGCCGGACGGGGTCTCCTGGACCCATCCGGAGGGTGGTTTGTTCCTGTGGGTGACATTGCCGGAACGCTTTGATGCGACTGCCATTTTCCCGAAGATCATCGAAGAGAAGGTGGCGTACGTGCCCGGAGAATTCTTCCATCCCTTGGGGGATGGCAAGAACACCCTGAGGTTGAATTTCTCATTCTGCACTCCAGAGAAGATCAACGAAGGGATTGCCCGCCTGGGTAAAGCCTTCAAAAAAGAATTGCTGGAAAAATAACAAGCACAAGTAAAATTCAGGCCTGGCGGAATCACTGCCAGGCCTTTGTTTTTACTTGGTGTGATCCCAGACCTTGAAATCTTTCAGGATCGATCCACCGATAAACTCCAGCAGGATGGAATTATCCGGGATCAGGCTGGTATCGACAGGCAGGAACCACTCCAGGAATGCCAGCAAGCGCTTGGCTTCTACGTACTCCAGTGTTCCGTAAGGCACCTGTCGTAACAGGGGCTCGACCAGGTTACGCAGGGCGGAAAGTTCGTATACCAGGGCGGAGTTGAACAACTTGTCGGCGTTTTCCTGGTAAGGGAAAATGTACTCCTTCTCACCGCGTTGGACAGATTCCCAGCGCTGGATGGTCTGTTGCGCGGAATAGCCGCGATCCCGGGCGTCACGCAGGATGCGCCGCAACAGACGGGTATCAGTGGTGGAAATACGGTTGTAGCGGTCCAGGTTTAATTGCGTCAGGCAGGAAGCGTAGATCTTGTATGTGGAGGCAGGGTCGATCTCAGGTAGCAGCCGCGGATTCAACCC
>DAONEZ010000113.1:0-6253 GCA_035403345.1 Anaerolineaceae bacterium | reverse complement strand
GTGGATTTTTGGGCACCCTGGTGCGGTCCATGCCGCATGGTAGCTCCAGTTTTGGACAAAGTGGCAAAGGAATATGCCGGCAAAGTAATCGTTGCCAAAGTGAATACTGACGAAGATTCTGAAAACGCCATCAAGTACGGCGTCCAGGGCATTCCGACCATGCTGTTTATCTCTGGTGGAAAAGTGGTCCACCGCCAGGTAGGCGCGCTGCCTGAGTCGAGCATTCGTCAAATTGTGGACCAGTTCCTGGAAGTCATCAAACAGTAGGATATAAAAACTCACCCATACGGGTGAGTTTTTCTTATGGATAAGTTTCTTATTCTTCAGAACTTCTCTCAATATTTGCACCGAGTTTCTTCAACTTTTCTTCAACCCGCTCATAACCGCGGTCGATCTGGTTGACATTGCGGATGATCGACTTTCCGCTGGCAGATAACGCTGCCAAGACCAGTGCCATGCCCGCACGGATGTCCGGACTTTCCATTTTCTCACCAGATAATTGGGTCGGTCCCTGGACGATACAACGGTGCGGATCGCACAACACGATCTGTGCCCCCATACCCACCAGTTTATCGGTAAAGAACATGCGTGAGGGGTACATCCAGTCGTGGAATAGGATGGTTCCTTTCGACTGGGTGGCAACGACGATGGCGATGCTCATCAAGTCGGTCGGAAAAGCCGGCCAGGGCATGACATTGATTGTGGGGATGGCCCCACCCAGGTCGGGTTCGATCGCAAGGGGTTGATCAGGAGAGATGTGGATGTCATCTCCCATTTCTTCCCATGTCACCCCAATTCTCCCCATTACTAGCCTGATCATATCCAGGTATTGCACACCGGCTTTGCGAATGACCAGGTCGCCATGCGTAACCGCGGCAGCGCCGATGAAGCTAACCACCTCGAGGTAATCCGGTCCGATCTCAAACTCACCGCCGTGCAGCTTCTGCACGCCTTCAATTTGAAGTGTATTCGAACCTATGTTTTCGATGTGTGCGCCCAATTTGTTGAGTAGTGCACACAGTTCCTGGATATGCGGCTCGCTGGCTGCATTGCGAATGACCGAATGACCCTTGGCCAGCACGCAAGCCATAATGGCATTTTCCGTGGCAGTCACGCTCGCTTCGTCCAGGAGGATATCAGCTCCGGTGAGCCCATTTGCCTTGAAGTCGAATCCACGGTCGAAGCTGACTTGCGCGCCGAGTTTCTCCAGCGCAAGCAGGTGGGTGTCCACGCGCCGCCTGCCGATCACATCTCCTCCCGGGGGAGGAAGCTGCAAGTTACCAACTTTTGCGACCATTGGACCAGCCAGCAGGATGGAAGCGCGGATTTTCCGGCATAGGTCCGGGTCAAGATCAGCCGGATGGATCTCCTTGGCCTGGATCTTCCACACATTGGGTTCAAGCACTTCGATCGAGACCCCCAGGCTCTCGATCAGCCTGCCCATGGTCCTCACATCCTGGATATCCGGCACATTTCGTAAGATCACCGGCTCTTCTGTAAGCAAGCAGGCAGCAATCAGCGGTAGAGCGGCATTTTTGTTCCCTCCAGGTGTAACTTCACCTTTGAGCGGAGTACCCCCGAAGATCGTAAATTTGTCCACAGTAACCTCCGTGACTTATAGTACCTTAATGATACTCGAACTTTTCATATGAATTGACATGACACATGGTAAATGCATTCATGCAGATCATGGTGTTGCTTGTTCCGGCATGAGCGGATTCGTGTATACTCAAGGAATTCCACAACGCAAGAGGAAAAATGGTCACAATTGAGAAAGTAAACCTGGATTCCAAATCAGCAGTAAATGAATTTGTGAATTTTCAATACGAACTATACAGGGATGTACCCCAGTTCTGCCCGCCTTTTCGAGCTGACATTAAGTTAATGCTCAACAAAAAGAAGCATCCATTTTTCGAGTTTTCCGACGGTGAATTCTATGTAGCCCGGAAAGACGGAAAAATGGCCGGCAGGATCGGTGTTTTCGTCAATAATCCTTTTAATGATTATCACAAAGTAAAAAAAGGTCAGTTCTACCTGTTTGAGTGCATCGATGACCAGGAAGTGGCAGATGCGTTATTCAAGACGGCTTTCACATGGTGCAAAGACCATGGTCTGGATGAAATTGTTGGACCAAAAGGGTTATCAGCTTTTGATGGTTATGGGATCCTCGAAAAAGGGTATGAGCATCACCAGATGATGACGATGATGAATTTCAACTTCCCGTATTATGTAAAACTGGTGGAGAACCTGGGCTTTGAAAAGGAGGTTGATTTTGTTTCATGTTACGTGAAAAGTGACCAGTTCATTATTCCCGAAAAGATCAGGCTGGTGGCAGAAAAAGTGCTGGAACGCGGCAGTTTCAAGATCGAAAAATTTGCATCCAAGAGGCAGATGTTACGTGAATTTGGTGACAAAATCGGCATAGCGTATAACAATGCGTTTGTCAATAATTGGGAGTACTATCCGCTTTCTGAGGCAGAGATCAAGATGCTGATCAAGAATCTCATGGAGGTGATCGATCCGAAATTGATCAAGTTGATCACTTATCACGGGGAAATTGTCGGATTTTTGATCGCTTTTCCGGATATATCGGAATCGTTGAAGCGTCACAATGGCCGCATCACCCCGGCTGCGATTATCGATCTGCTCTACTCGATGAAGCGGACCAAGTGGGTGGCTTTAAACGGAGCGGGCGTTCTTCCCGAATACCAGGGAAGGGGCGGAAATGCACTGTTGTACGTGGAAATGGAAAAGACATTGAATTCATATGGATTCGAAAATTGGGAATTTACCCAGGTTGCTGAGACGGCCGTGCAAATGCGCAAGGACCTGGTAACATCAGGTGGTGATCCATACAAGAATCATCGTGTGTATCATAAAAAGATCTAGAGAAAATGACCTCGCGAGAGGTCTTTTTTTACCATGGAAAGCACCGTTATAATTGCACTCTAAGGTGAATAATTGCAGAAAAGATCGCAACTTTCAACAGTGATTATTTTGGTGGTCCTGGTTATCCTGGCTGCTATCGGGTTGACCTTTGGAAACCTGCAACTGCTTAAGTCCAACCAGGGAGGTGAGGACTTCCAGACGCATTTGCAAGCAGCGCGGGTATTTCTTGACCAGGGGACAAGCCCTTATCCGCAATTAGAATCTGAGGAATCTTTATCGACAACTCAGGAGTCATCCACCCAAACTGAAGGGGTTACCCGCACCCCAACGCCTGAATTTGCGGGTGCCGCTGATGATGCCCAGGCAACCGATCCGCAGGTTACACAGCCTGCTGTCCCGGGCACTACCACGGAGGAATCGAACTCACAGGTCCCGGTTGGGACTCAACCCTTGGCTGAGAACTCCACGTTTCGCTCGCCATTATATGTATTGCTTGTGTATGTTCCACTCGCCTTGATTAAGGACCCTGATCTCGCGCATGCGATCTGGATGACGACATTAGAGTTGTTGCTTATTTATGTCGGGTTTGCCTCGGTGCGCTGGATTCGTTGGAACAGACCACTCCTGATCAGCTTCCTGTTGATGCTTTATACGTTATTTACTTACACTTCCTTTTCGTCCATTCTGAATGGATCCATGAGTATTTTCAGCCTGGCGTGCATGGTCCTGGTCATCACTGCCATGAAACGCGGACAGGATGAAATCGCTGGTATTGCATTGGCACTTTCACTGTTCAGTCCAGAGACTGCCTATGTTACCGTGTTGTTTCTACTGGTTTGGTCGGTAATAAACAATCGACGATCGGTACTTTTCTGGTTCCTGGGCGTGTTATTACTTCTGGTCGGGTTTTCGATGCTGCTCATTCCTGATTGGGTGCCCCAGTACGTGCGCATGATGTTTCCAATTGGAGGAAACAACCCGGGAAACGCTGGGATTTTGGCAACAAGTGGGTTCGGCGGGATTAATCTACGGCTGACAATCGCGAAAAATGCCATCCTGTTAATTGTCCTCGTGGTGGAATGGTTCGTTGTGCGCACCCGCAATCCGCTGCGGCTGGTCTGGGTGACTTTGTTAAGCATGGCTTTATCAATTTGGATCGGGGTAAATGTAAATCCTGATGCATCGCTATTCATCTTGCCGGCTGTTCTCTTTGCGTTAAGTTTGTTCTATGCCCGCTGGAAAGAGAGTTCTTATCCGACCATGTCACTCGTCCTGATGTTGCTGTTTGGGTTGGGATGGATCTTCTCCAGTTTTGTGTTTGGCAGCACTGACGCGATGCCGGTGGTGATCATGAATGGCATTGTTTTGCCAGGTTTGGGTGTTCTCCTTTTATATTGGTCGAGATGGTGGATCCTCTATTCCACCTCGCAAAATCTTGAATAGAGAATATCGCTAATACTTCTCAGCAAATCCCTGAAAATTGTTACCCGGATATTATGCACAAATTGATGCCATATGTTAAAATTGTAAGGTTTGCGATTAATTTCTAATGGCATTATTAATCAGTTTGCCATTTACACTTTTATTCAGGTAAGGAGAATCATATGACAAAGACAATAGGCATCCTGACGGGCGGTGGTGATGTTCCCGGTTTGAATCCTGCCATCAAATCCGTAGCAATGAACGCTTTTGAAAATGGCTACAAAATGGTGGGCATCCGTAAGGGATGGGCAGGCTTGTTAAAATACAACCTGGACGAACCATCCACCCACGATTACTACATCCGCAACCTGACCCGTGAGGACGTGCGCACAGTGGACCGCACCGGCGGTACCTTCCTGCACACTTCCCGCACGAATCCCCAAAAAGTGAAAGAGGCAGATATCCCGGATTTCCTCAAGAATTCCAGCTACGGCAAGAAGCTGGATAACGGGTATATGGATTATACGGATTACGTTCTAAAGGTACTGGATCATCTTGGTATTGACACGCTGGTCTCCATCGGCGGTGATGATACCCTGAGTTTCTCCGTCCGCCTGAACAAAGAGGGTTTCCCAATCGTGGGTATTCCCAAGACTATGGATAATGACGTCTTTGGTACCGATTACTGCATCGGTTTTTCAACCGCGGTCACACGCAGCGTGGATTTCATCACCAATATGCGCACCAGCGTAGGATCGCATGAGCGAATCGGTGTGGTGGAACTGTTCGGACGCAATTCCGGCGAGACCAGCCTGATCTCCGCCTACCTGAGTTATGTGGATCGCGCGATCATCTCCGAGGTACCGTTTGAAATCGAAAAACTGGCCAATTTCCTGGTGGAAGACAAACGCAACAACACCTCCAATTACTGCATGATGACCATCAGCGAAGGCGCCATCATGGAAGGCGGGTTGATCGTCGAGACTGGTGAAGCGGATGCATACGGGCATCGCAAGTTGGGCGGTGTCGGTGAACAAACCGCGGCGGAATTAAAACGCATCACCGGCCAGGACATCATGTACCAACAATTAGGATATCTGATGCGCTCCGGTGTGCCTGATTCACTGGACCGCATGGTGGCCATGTCCTTTGGCAACCTGGCTGTGCAGTTGATCAAGCGCAACGAGACTGGCAAACTTGTGGCTTTGCACGGTGGAAAATATACTACAGTGCCCATCAATATGGTGCTGGCCGGACAGAAGCGTGTGGACATCGCCAGTTTCTACGATATTGACCATTACCTGCCCAAAATCCGCGATTTCATGGGCATTCCAATGTTCCTAAGCTAAGGAAATCGCGACGATCATTCAGGAACATGACCAATAATCCTCAGAAGATCCTTCCCGGACGCTACGTTGTGGTCCCGCGCACTATCATTTTCATCCTGCGCGGTAAGGAGGTTCTGCTGCAAAAAGGGTCTCAACACAAAAAAATATACCCCGGTTACTTGAATGGAATAGGCGGACACCTGGAGAGAGGCGAAGATGTGCTCTCAGGTGCCCGCCGTGAGTTATACGAAGAAGCTAACATCGACTGTGATGACCTACGCATGGCTGGTACGATCATGATCGATGTGGACCCGGGGCAGGGCATTCTGCTTTTTGTTCTAACAGGGGAGACGATCACGGGGGTACCCCAGGGCTCAGATGAAGGGGCTTTGGAATGGGTACCTGTAGATCAATTGATCGGGCGTCAGGTGGTTGAAGATGTTCCTGAGTTAGTTACGCAGGTCATGAAGTTCAAGAAAACTGGCACATTATTCTTTGCCAAGTACCTGTACACGGAATCCGGACAGCGAATCGCGACCTTCTATTAGGTTTCCTGCCGAATTCTGTCGTAAAAAACCAGCAAGGTCGACCCGTATTTCCGCTGTTCAAATTCC
>DAONEZ010000112.1:0-6288 GCA_035403345.1 Anaerolineaceae bacterium | reverse complement strand
GCCGGCATGTACGGAATGATCCTGGTCGAGCCCGAGGGCGGCCTGCCCAAGGTCGACCGCGAGTACTACGTGATGCAGGGCGAGATGTACACGGGCCGCCCGCACGGCGCGAAGGTGCATCAGGAAGCTGATCTCGAGAAGATGGCCAATGAGCTGCCCGACTACTACGTCTTCAACGGGGCGGTCGGCGCACTGAGCAAGACCCACAAGCTGCAGGCCAAGGTGGGCGAGACCGTGCGCATCAACGGGCAGCCTTTCCGCGTGACGGGCGTGCTCGAATCCAAAGGCGGTTCCTCCTTCGGATCACAGGATGATGTAGTCATTGTGCCGCTGAGTACGGCGCAAGCCAGGTTGATCCGCCGCAACAACAACCGCATCGACATGATCCTGGTGCAGGCTATCTCAGCCGACCGCACCCAGCTCGCCAGCGATGAAGTGGCGCAAATCCTGCGCACCCGCCACCGTTCCAAGATCGGCGAAGACGACTTTACCATCTTTTCACAGTCTGATTTCGTTTCCACCGCCAAGACTATCACTGGTGTGCTTACCATTTTCCTGGGCGGCGTCGCCGGTATCTCGCTGCTGGTGGGCGGTATCGGCATTATGAACATCATGCTGGTTTCGGTCACCGAACGCACGCGCGAGATTGGCCTGCGTAAAGCCCTGGGCGCGCGTAAAAAGGACATCCTCATCCAGTTTCTCACCGAATCCTCGCTGCTCAGCCTGTTCGGCGGGCTGATCGGCATCGGGCTGGGCTGGCTGATCGCCTTCATTGTCGGCCGCATCGCGGCTGCCAGCGGTACTCCCTTCACCCCCCAGGTCGGGCTGAATGCCGTCCTGTTGGCTACCATTTTCTCCACTGCTGTGGGACTTTTCTTCGGCTTGTATCCAGCCAATCGCGCCGCCAACCTGGAACCTGTGGAAGCACTGCGGTACGAGTAACTGAAGACCTCATTAATCAAACAACTGGCTGCTGATTTTTCATAGGATCAGCAGCCAGTTGCTCTCCAGGGGTCCGGCGGGTTTTCACCTGCCTTCACCGGCTGTGAGCTAAAGCGGTTCTTCAGGAACAATGAGCGCAATGATGAGATACGCCCAAAACGTTCCACCCACAAAGATCAACCCCAACACAAATAATAGGCGCACCAGGGTCGGGTCAAAGTTGAAATACTCACCCAGTCCACCACATACCCCGGCGATCTTGCGGTCCGTACGCGAACGATAAAGTCTTTTGGTCTGTCCTTCCATTCTGATCTCCTCTAAGTGTTCTTAATTCATATACGCTTTGCACAGGGTAAAAGTTGCGCAAAAAGCGCCGGCATGGTTTACAATGAGATCAGGAATTGTAACCTTTATGAAACGGAGGAAACCATGGCAGAAAAATCGGCAATTGAAAAACAAAAGATTTTAAAATTCATCGCTCAAGTCCCTTTCTCTGATGAAGACAAAACCCGGTGGAACTCGGATATCGCTGAAAATGACTTGTCCGAGGCTCTCCTGGACGAGTTACACAAGAAACTGATGGAGATCCCGGCGGACAAATTCGCCAGCAACTGGGCACGCGTGGAACGCAGCACCGAACTCACCCGCCTGATCAAAGAGTGGCGCATGGGCCTGGCCAGCAGGCATTTCAAACGCGGCCGTTAGGACAAGTGGCAGAGATCTTGCCCGGCTCCGGTTTTCGCTGGATCTGGGCTTTTTTATTGCTTGTCCGGTAAAATTGGAGAATCAGTAAAAAAAGATGAAACCCGGCACCCGAGAACGCTTAACCTCCGACCTGTTCCTCTTCCTGGCAGCCGCCATCTGGGGGCTGGGCTTTGTTGCCCAGCGCCTGGCTACCCGCCACCTCAGTTTCTTCGGCTTCAACGCCATCCGTTTCCTGCTGGGCGGCTTGGTGCTGCTCCCATTCGTGCTCAAGGGCTTTGGCAGCCTGCGCAAGACTTACGGCTGGGTGCTGGCAGCCGGGTTCGTGCTCTTCCTGGCCAGCACGCTGCAGCAGGCCGGCATGGCCTCCACCACCGCCGGGGCAGCCGGCTTTATCACCGGCATCTACGTGGTGCTGGTGCCGGTCTTTCTGGCACTCTTCTGGCGGCGCAAGACCACCATCGTTACCTGGATCGCAGTGGCTGCCTCCTTCTTCGGCACCTGGCTGCTCAGCACCGGCGGAAAAATGGAAGCGCTCTCAGCGGGCAACCTGCTCATTTTGGGGGGCGCGTTCCTGTGGGCATTACACGTCATCGTGGTCGGACTGGCCGTGCAGCGCATGGACGCCTTTGCCTTTTCCGCGTGCCAGTTCCTGCTCGCCGGCTCGCTGCATCTGTTGATGAGCTTCCTTTTTGGCCCACTCACCTCCGCTGCCATCCGCCTGGCCTGGCTGCCACTCGTGTACGCCAGCCTGTTCTCAGTGGTGCTGGGCTTCACTTTCCAGGCACTCGGCCAGCGCAAAGCACCCGCCTCCGACGCTGCCCTGCTGCTCAGCCTGGAATCCGTGTTTGCGGCGCTCTCCGGTGCAGTGTTCCTCACTGAAACAATGTCAGCGCTGCAGTGGCTGGGCTGCGCCATCATCCTGGCTGCCGTGCTATTTGCGCAACTGGCCGGGAGCAGCCCGTCCGTTCCACGGGAAACCGTGCTTTCGGAATGATTTCTTGACACTAGCTTGTGCGTGTGTTAAAGTACACCCGGTAATCCCATCTCCCTGGAATTTCTTGAGCGATCATGAGCCTGTCCATTGTCATCCCCACCTATAACGAAAAAGAGAACCTGCCCATCTTAACCGCGCGGTTGCTCGCCCTGCCCCTGGATGACCTGCGCATCCTGGTGATCGACGACAACAGCCCGGACGGCACCGGCCAGGTGGCTGACCAGCTCGCGGCTGACCACCCCGGGCGCATCTCCGTGCTGCACCGCACTGGCAAATTGGGACTGGGCAGCGCTTACATCACCGGCTTCAAGCAGCTGCTGGCCACCGACACGCAATACATCGTGCAGATGGACGCCGATTTCTCCCACCAGCCGGCCAAGATCGTGGAGTTCATGCAGGTCATCAACTCCTGCGATATGGTCATCGGCTCGCGCTACGTCCCGGGCGGCAAGCTGGACGAGACCTGGCCGTTCTGGCGTAAGGCCCTCTCCGGCTTCGGAAACTTCTACGCACGCACCATTCTGGGCACACCCGTGCGCGACATCACCGGCGGGTTCCGCCTGTGGAGGCGTGAAACGCTGGCCGCCATCCCGCTGGATGAGATCCGCTCCAACGGCTACATCTTCCAGGTTGAGATGGCCTACGTGGCGACAAAACTTGGGTTCAAGATCAAGGAAGTTCCCATTTATTTCGCGGAACGGCAGTACGGTCAATCCAAGATGAACCTGTCCATCCAGGTTGAAGCAGCGCTGCGCGTGTGGGCGTTACTCCGGCGTTACCGGCACCTGAAACCCGCGCGGTAATTCCTTTCACACACCCCTAAATCAAATCCTCATTTTTGTGCGGAGTTTTCCACTTCGCCGGCCAGCGTACGCCATTCCACCAGTTCCAGCGTCTGCGCTCGGCGCGTCGGATCTATGCCTGCGCGCGTGAGCAAGGCGGAGGCCTCGTCAGTGGGGATGTGCAGCCCGGCGGCAATGGTGTTGCGCAGCATTTTCCGCTTTTGCGCGAAGCCCATCTTCACGATCGTAAAGAACAGGTCATGCTGCCGCTGATTCATGAAAGACTGGGGATAAATATCCACCACCAGAGTAGCCGAATCCACCTTGGGTGCGGGATAAAACGCCGCAGCCGGGATGTGCGCCGCAATACGCGGACGTCCGAATACCTGCACCGAGACCGCCAGCACCGACAAGTCGCCCGGTTCGGCGCAGATACGCTCAGCCACTTCCTGTTGCATGGTGAGCACTATACGGGAGGGGCGGCGCGAGCTTTCCAGCAGGTGGCGGATAATGGCAGAGGTGATGTAATAAGGAATGTTGGCCACCACCACATAGCCGTCTTCCGGCATGAGCTTTGCTGGATCAAGTTCCAGGATGTCTCCCTGCCTCACTTCCACGTTGGCAAAACGGGCCGTGACCTCGGTGAGCACCGGAACAAGCTTTCGATCGATCTCCACCGCGGTTACCTTGCCTGCGCGGGCAGCCAGATGGCGCGTCAAACTGCCCAGCCCCGCGCCGATCTCCAGCACAGTTTCCTGCCCCTGCAGTTCAGCGCATGCCACAATGAGTTTCAGCGCATTGTCATCCACCAGGAAATTCTGCCCCAATCCCTTATGAGGGTCGAGGTTGTGTTTATGCAGCAGTCCGCGTATATCCAGGGGCGGCAGGTTCATGGCAGGATGCCTAAAAATCCCGGGGGGGCTGGTGAGAGAAAGTAAATCGTGACACTCACTCCGCCCCACGAGACCCAGTCGTCATCCGAGTAACCCAAGTCGATCCAATGGGTGGTATCCGGGTAAGCACCGATATCTGCAACCGTCCCCACCCCGTAACCCGGCACATAGATGGTGTAGCCTTTGAAGATGTTGTACCAGGAGCGGTCCACACCGATCACGCCTTTTTGCACGGTCATCCCGTTAGCAGTGCGATAAGAACAACCGTTAATGCCGGAGCGGCAGGGCGAATAGGAGGTGACGGTCACGTTTGTGGCCAGGTAATAGGTGATGGGGCCATTGGGGGTGTCGATCACTTTATCCGTTACGCGTGCGCCGTAATGGATCACGCGTGCCTGCGGGGCGATGAGCACGACCTCCTCCCCGGTCGAGCGCGAGACTTCCACGCCGTCTTCATAACGCACCCTCACCCGCGTGGCTTTGAGTCCATCGCGGCCCTCTTCGAGCACCTGGCGTTGGTCCAGGTCCAGGGTGGTATCCGCCACCATCTGCAACTGGAAGGGCATCACTTTCTCTTCAAAGATCAACTCCTCACGCACGCGCACCACGCGGATCTTGCCGTCAGCCGGTAGCGCTTTACGTTCCCCGGGCTCGCAATAATCCAGGTCCTGAAGCGTAATCCCGGCTGAGTCAAGCGCTTCACCAACGGTTGTCGCTGATGTGTATATGGATAGTACCTCTCCATCCACGCTGATCTCCACCATGCGGCCGGAGCTGATCTCCACCCTCACCTGGTGCTCCAGCGGCAAGGTCAACGGCTGGCTCACGCGGTCACCGCCGCGCAGGGTTATCCCCTGTTCCGCCAGGGCTGCCCCCAGGGTCGGCGCACTCGATTGGAATGAGTATTCCTCGTTATCCTGCAGCACCTCCACCAGCACAGCCGGCTTATACTGCAGGGTGAAATCCCCCAACCTGGTCAGGTCCGCGTCCCATGTAGCCGGGCTGCCATTGACCTTGACGGAATCATACGGGCTGGCAGTGATGCCGAAAACTTCCAGTGCCTCCAGCGGGTTGGCTGCTGCGCTCAACAAGGTATGCGCCTGGCCGCCCGGTTCTATGCGCAGGGTCACGTTGCGCGCCCGCGTAAGGCTCACCTCCGCGGCGCGTGAAAGCCAACTATTGACCGGGGGTGAAACGCGGTCCTCAGGCAGCAGGCTGTAGCCCGCGCTGCGGATTGCCCCCTGCACGGTCAGCGAGCGCGTGAAAACGGATTGGCTTTTTCCATTTACGGTCACCTGCACCGTCCGTCCCATTAATAAGTAACCAGCGGCGATACCAAGCAGCGCCAGGGGCAGCAGAAGTAGTAACTTAAAATTCTTCTTCATCAGTCCGAATTCTAACAGATAAATCACCCCCTTTTGTCAAGCCCGCTTTCTGCGGTACCTGCGAGGGTCGATGCTATAATTGCTGCATTAACCTTTCTGAACTTATCAAATCCCTGTTCGAGGTCGCTTATGCCCCCCTTTCTGATCATCCTCATTGCTGTTCTCTTTCTGCTGGTTGCTTTTGTGCTCATCCGTACGCTGCTTTTCACGCGTGCTTCCGCTGCATCCAGGTTGCCGTTCGACGCTGACCTGCCCGCGCTCGACCTCGACCCTGCAGTGGCAGCGCGGCATCTCTCGGAAGCGATCAAGATCAAGACCATCTCACACGAGGAACCGGCTCAAAACGACCGCAGCAAGTGGCTGGAGCTTCACCGCCAACTGGAAAAAGATTTCCCGCGCCTGCACGCTGCGTTGAAGCGCGAGGTGCTCGATGGCTACAGCCTGCTCTACACCTGGCCGGGCAGCAACCCTGAGTTAGAGCCGGTTTGCTTCATGGCGCACCAGGACGTGGTGCCCGCTGATGAGACCACCCTGGACCAATGGACTCACCCGCCTTTCTCTGGGTTGATCGACGAGGAGTTCATTTG
>DAONEZ010000111.1:0-6299 GCA_035403345.1 Anaerolineaceae bacterium | reverse complement strand
CACCCGCAAGGGTGATTTCTGGTTAAGAGAGGTTCTCATACCCCATGCGGGATACATGTCCGTTTGCCCCCAGCCTAATCACCCGCAAGGGTGATTTCTGGTTAAGAGAGGTTCTCATACCCCATGCGGGATACGTGGTTACCGTAGAGTCCCAGCTTAGTTACCTGTGAGTGTTATATTTGGTTAAGAGGGGTTTAATTTATCTATGGAAAATCAAGAGAGCCCGTTGATTTGAGGGCTCTCTTGATTTTTACACAATTGATAATTATTCCTGGTTGATCAGGTGGAGTTCTTCCATCTTTTGTTTGCGGATGTGCCTGGCGTCGCGCTTCACAAAAAACGTGGGAATGAGCACGAAAAACGCAAAGATCCCGGCCCACAGGAATAATTCATGCGGATACAGGTAGCTGTTTGAGTAGGTCGGATGTGCCAGGATGAACTCCGCGCTGGGGGTCAGCGCAACCGTTTTAATGATCACCGGATCGATGAAACTGGCCAGCACCATGGGCAGCATGATGCACAGGATCATTTTGATGCCCTGGAAACAGCCGGCCCGGCCCTCCGGCATGTAATCCCGTGCAGAGGCCATGAACAACCCACCGATCATCAGCGAGCCGCTCATGATCATCGTACCGCCAACGATCAGGAATACGGTCGTCAAGTCTGCCTGTCCCTGGACAAACTTGGTGAGGTAAGCCACGAGACCGCCAACCGCTTCGACGATCACAACCGGATAGAAGAACTTGTCTTTTCCATACTTATCCATGAGCTTACCAGCGATGACCGCAATTAACGAGGAAGCCAATATAACGATCAGGATCGGCAGCACGTAGCCAATTTGCAGTGTATCGATGATGATGCTGATCATATAGGGCATCCAGATTTGCATACCAAGACTGGAAAACAGAATAGCCAGGAAGCAAACATAGATCATCTTGTTTGCCTTGATGTTTTCCCATTTGAATCCGTAAGCTACTTGCTTAAGATAAGTGCCGTCTTTGGATGGTTTGAGAGTCGGGCTGTCACGAAAGATCAGTAGTCCGATCAAACCGCTAATTGAGGGGACGGCGCCCAGGATGAGGAAGAATTCAGACCATTTGCCACTGTTGGCCATGCCGCTAAATCCCACCAGGATGACGACCATGGCGAAAAGGGGAAACAAACCGACAATCGTGTCAACATAAGAACGGTTGGATACATCGGTAACATCAGTCACCCAGGCACTGTAGGCGGCATCGTTGGCCATGCTTCCGACGAAAGACATCAGCGCATCCATGAGGACGAAAACTACCACCACCGAGGTAATTAATTGGGCATCCCCGACGTATGCTTCATCGCCAAAGAACGCAAAGGCCATGGTCAGCAAACCCCAAACGAAGTACCCCCAACATACGAATGGCCGGCGTTTTCCGATCCGGTCGCTGATCGCCCCCCCGATGATGGAGGCAACAGTGGCAAAGATCGCAGAGAAAATGACTGTCGCAGAGGTCGCCCAACTTTCTGCCGTGATTCTCTGCTGAATATATGTGGAGAAATACGAATTCTCGACAGCCCAGGTGATTTGTCCCATGAATCCGAATATGATGATCGATGCCCAGACCTTAGCACCAAGTGGAACGGCTTTCTTAATAACCAGGTTCTTTACTGCCTTATCATTAAGCATTGGATTATTTCCTTTTCAAGATTTGGAGAATCATAAAATTGAAAACTGAATTAACTCTCTTGGCGATCAAGCTATTTAGTCGATTTGCTAATTGGTTTTTTTGCTGGCTTAAATGGATGGTGCTTCTTCCGTTAACTTTCTTAACTTTTTAGATCCATCGTAGAGGTAAACTCTCATAAAAGATTCCCAGGCCGTAATTGACATTTCCAAAACCTCTCCTCAAAACGACCCTCCACCGCTCCCTAAAGGGGAAAAAAACGGAAATGTGCCTGCCTGATAACCCGGAAAAACAATCAGCTTGAAGAAAAATTCATAATGTAACTATTATAGTAAAAATCGAGATAGTCGTTCTTGCTACAGGGCTGAATTTTCAGTTGATCTACAGGATTTTCGTAGAATGTCCCACCTAACTAATTACGAATACACCCCTATAAAAACTGCTATAATTCAAAAAAGGTTGAAAAGGAGACACCCATGCAAGTCTTCCTGATCGTGGCTCTTCTTATTGCGATTTTGGCAGTGGTCTTTGCAGTTACAAACACTGCTTTAGTGACCATCACTTTCTTTGCCTGGCACTTTCAGACCTCGCTGGCAGTAGCACTACTGGCTGCCCTGGGTGCGGGCGTGCTCATTGCCATCCTGTTCTCCGTCCCCGGTTGGATCAAGAGCGGTATGAGTAGCGTCTCACAGAAGAAGAAGTTCTCCGGTATCCAGTCGGAACGTGATACTTTTAAGCAAAAATACGATACCCTGGTGAAAGATCTGGATTCTGTAAAGGCAAAACTGACGGCTTCTGAAGCCGAGGTTGCGTCGCTTGAGGAGCAATTGGCGAGCGTTTCAGCCATGGTACCGGCGGTACCTGAACCACCGATTGTTGACGCACCTGCACCCGCAGATGCGGCAGCCGGAACGGAATCAGTAACAGGCTGACGTGCCTGACCCTTATTAGGTAAGCAAAACCCTCCTCCGGAATGGGACACCTTCCGGAGGTTTCATTATTAAGATGGGAAACCGGTCAGCGGTTATAATTCATCCCTATGTTCAGTTCATCCCGTTTCTCACGCGCTATGCATTTCTTCAAGGATAAGGACTATTTTAAACAGCTCCTGCGCTTGATGCTGCCGATTGCGTTGCAGAACATCTTTGCCTCAGCGCTCAACCTGGTATCGGTTCTGATGATCGGTCAATTGGGCGATGCTCCGGTGGCAGCAGTGGGCCTTGCCAACCAGGTGTGGTTCCTGCTGAACATCATCGTTTTTGGCGTGGTGAGTGGTGCATCGATGTTCCAGGCGCAGTTTTGGGGGAAAAGAGATATTCACAACATCCGCCGCGTGCTGGGCTTGAGCGTGAAGATCAGTGCAATCGTGGCTTTGATCTTCTGGGCGGTGGCTTTCTTTTTCCCTGAGTCGGTGTTGCGGATATATTCCTCTGACCCGGCGGTGATCGAGGAGGGCAGCCAGTACTTGCGCACAGTCAGTTGGAGTTACTGGTTTTATGCCATCACTTCAGCTTACAGTACCGCGGCTCGCGCCACCGGGAACGTGCGCACGCCCATGCTGGTCAGCACATCTGCGCTGGGGATGGGGGTCGTGCTGCAGTATGTTTTCATTTTCGGGTTTCCGCCGATGGGAATTGAACCGGGAGGGGTCAACGGGGCTGCCATTGGGATCCTGATTGCGCGTGGGTTTGAATGTGTGACTTTCCTGCTCATCATTTATCTCAAACGCTCAAGTCCGATCGCGGCCAACTTGCGCGACCTGGCTGATGCCAACCTGGGATACTTCGGGCGGGTGATGACCCCGGTGCTGCCTGTGATTATTAATGAAGTGTTATGGTCGTTTGCCATTACCACATACAATGTGATCTATGGACACATCAGCACGCAATCAGTGGCAGCCATTAACATTGCCTCAACGGTGGAAAGCCTGGCCTGGGGGATCTTTTTAGGAGTAGGGAATGCCACTTCTATCATGGTGGGTCACTTGATCGGAGAAAGCAAGACTGATCAGGCATACCGCTATGCCGGGCGTTCGCTGGTGGTGCAAGCCCTGGGTGGATTGGGAATGGGCGCGCTCATCTACCTGTTCGGGGGAACGATCCTGCAGTATTACAAGGTTTCTCCGGAAGTAGTGGATTATGCCAGGGGGATTCTAACTGTGATGGCGATTGGATGGAGCATGAGGGCGGTAAACCATGTGATCATCATTGGAGTGCTGCGTGCCGGCGGGGATAGTCGCTTTTCATTATTCCTGGACGGGATCATCATCTGGCTGGTAGGCGTGCCCCTGGTGGCAGCGGCAGCGTTCCTATTGCATCTCCCGATTTATTATGTTTATGCATTTACCATGGCCGAAGAGGCTGTAAAAATGATCGTTGGATTGTGGCGCTACTTCTCAAAACGCTGGATCAACGATCTGACAATCAGGGTCAGCCCAGTTACACCTAAACTGGAGAGTTGATTTAGTACGAAATCATACAAGCCTATCAGGTAGATAGGCTTGTATTCGTTTCATTCGCTGACCGGGAGGAGTCTACGGTTTAGTTGTAAACTTCCACCAGGTATTTGCATTTGAATACGTCGTTCCCATGGAGTTTACAGCCCGGACCATCCAGTAATAGGTCTTGCCTTTAAGCAGCCCTGACAGGGTGATGGTTTTTGCCAGGTTGGTGGATTTCCAGGTGCTGTTACAGGTGTTGTTGTTGGAAGTGTCATAACAGAACTCGTATTTGGCTGCGCTGGTGCTGGCTCCCCAGGTGAATGTGACTGTTGTCGGTTGTTGAGTAGCTCCGTTGACCGGTTTGAGTTTGTTGAAGGCTCCGGGTTTCTGCGGGACTGTAAACTTCCACCAGGTTCCGCTATTCGCGTAGGTAAAACCATTAGCGTTCTTGGCTCGCACCTGCCAATACCAGGTTCCGGAAGTTAATCCAGAGACATTGACGTACTTGTTCGTACCAGTGGATTTCCAGGTGGTTGAACAGGTGGTTCCGCTACCGATGCCTTTCTTTAGGCAACACTGGTAACTGGTGGAGTTCGTACTCGTGCCCCATTTGAGTGTGAGCTTCGCCGGCTGGTTGACGGCATTGTTCTTTGGTGTGGTCTTATTGAAGCTTCCGGGTTTATTGCTGGGTGTAAAGTTCAGATCTCCAATGTCATCAGTTACCGGTGTTGAAATACTAATAAAGTTAGGCGAGAAGCTGAAACCTGCCAACACCGGAGTGATCTTCCCGGTCCAATCGTGCAGCACATAGAACTCGTAGGTTCCGCCATCGTGTGAGTATGTTCTTCCTCTACCATAATCCAATTTAACCTGATCCAATCCGACATGACCGGAAAGCCTGGGAAAACCATTCGATTCGTTCATGGACTTGCAAGCCTGGTCTATCCCCTTGGCAGGGATATCAGTTTTTTCGAGGATCTCGACGATATTTTCGTTAAACGGAACCCAATAATTCTCCATTGCCATGGGACGTGGAGATGCATCGCCTTGAGCTGCAATTTCCTTAAATGTGGCAATCAATGGATCGGTAAAGGTTACATCATCACGCACCGGGATATGCATGGCATCATCGGTCATATTCTGTGAACTGGCCTGGTTGCCGAGTGAGAGGGCAAGATTCTCGATCATGGTGATGACGTCAGGCGGACTAGGAAGCTGACCGTTCATGAAAATGCCATCAATTCCGGTTAACGGCAAGGCCCCGTATGTTCCATTGGGGATAAGGGAAAGCCCCAAATTGGAACCGTAGGCATTTTCAAATTGCCTGAGTTCCCAGGGACCATTGATGATCATATCCGCCCGTCCCTCGACAAATTCAGCGTTTGTCACGCCATATCCATACAAGAGCTGGGCATTCCCGGTATCCTCAAGATCAACCAGGTATTGCATCGCTTCTGTGAACCCTCCCTGGTCAGCCAGACACAAACCATGGCTTTCGAGCAACTGACCGCCAAAGGCATGCCAGAATGGATAGAAGAAATACGAACCGGCTCCACGTCCATTCGCCGTAAATTTCTTACCACCGGTTGTGAGCATGGTCTTCAACTCATCCACTGTTGTTGGCGGCGAAGAGATGACGGTCTTGTTGTAAAACAACCCAACTGCCTTTGAGGATTCCGGTACCCCGTAGAGCATGCCATCAGGACCTGTGACCCCATCGATGGCGTAAGCGTAGGTATGATCAAGTTTTGCTGCGCCAAAACTCATTTGGTGCGCAATACCGTTTTGGATCCAGGCAGATAGAAGGTCGTTGGTGGTTATGAAGATATCCGGCCCCCAGCCTTGTTGAATTGCATCCCCATATTGACCTTGATCGGTATGCGAAGAGGTGATGATGCGTGGTAAGGTCGGATCAGCGGCCTGGATTGCTGCAATGTTTTCAAGCAAAGCACTTTCATCAGGGGATCCGGAACCATACATATACCAGATGGAAATCGCACACGGATCATCAACGTGTATCTGTCCATCGGCGATCTTTTCGCTCACATCGCTGATATATGTTTTTACACTCTCGGGGATGACGCTATCCGTTTCATGGTAAGGAGCAAGTCCAACGCCTTCCTCCTCGAGACCATATTCCTGGTTATCTCCCCATGGATCACTACTGTTTAGGAAGTCGTCTACTGTGATGTAAACAG
>DAONEZ010000110.1:0-6380 GCA_035403345.1 Anaerolineaceae bacterium | reverse complement strand
ATGGGTCCACTCTCCAGGCGCTGCTTGAGCGAACCACCAGCCAGGTACTCCATGGCGATGAAGACGCGCCCATCCACCTCGCCCAGTTCGTGGATGGTGACGATGTGCGGGCTGCGCAGGGAAGCGACCAGACGGGCTTCATTGCGGAAGCGTTCCAGGAAGTCCGGGTCGGTGGTGAGCTGCGGGTGCAGGATCTTGAGAGCGACCACCCTGTCTAGGGTGGTGTCGATGGCGCGGTAAACGGTACCGAACCCGCCGCGTCCGAGTTGTTCATGTAGTTCGTATTTACCGAGTGAGGTCATCGTACCACGCTATATTGTGACATGCAACTGTCGGTTGTACCATTAGGATCAAAATATTGATCGTTACCTTCTACATAAAAGGAACCAGAAATGATCAGGTCACCATCCACATACATCTCGTACTCCCAAGTACCGGAACGGAGTGATTTATCGTACAAGGGGCCTTCAAATATACCAGATGTCGGCAGATTCCAACGGCAATCATAACGCACCCATTCCTCACCATTGCTGATCCAACGCCGGATCACATGCGCGTTTTGAGGAAAATTTTCGAAGGAAAAACGAAAATAAACCTTGGATGTCTTTTCCGGCACTGATGAAACACTATTAGAGCCGCTCAAATTACATTTTCCCAGGCAAACGAGGAAGTCGCGTGCGGAAGGAGGGTGAGTAATGGGAGCTTCGGCTGTGCTCATCACCATGATCACGATGGGGGTATCGGTGACCTGGTTTACGGGTGGATTGTAAACAGGTTCCTCAGTGCCTGGTGGCTGGGTGACTGCAGGAGGGCCAGGGGCTTCGGTGACTACCACTGCAGGATAATTGTCTGTCGGGTATGTTGGTGCTGCCGGACCTGCCAGACCAAACCAATGGGTAGCAATTCCTAATGTGATGAACAGCACGATCCCCATCACAGCGAATCCGATACCGATCCAGGAGGCGCCTGGCTTCTTCGCAAGGATGGGAGGTTCAAGTTTCCGTTTGGGGTCCTTTTTAGGGATATCCCTTATCGGGGGAATGGCTTCATCCCTCTGGTATGATTTGAGTGTTTGTGAGAAACTCACGGAATCTTGGAAACGTTGGGAAGAATCCTTAGCTACCATGGTTAAGATGATTGATCGGATGTCACTTGGGGTTCCGGAGGGGTAAACATCCGGGATATCAGGGCCGGTGATCAAATGTCTGGCGAGGATCACTTCAGTGGTTTCCCCATCGAATAATACTTTTCCAGTGAGCATTTCCGAGAATATACATCCCAGCGAATAAATATCAGTAGCCGGGCTAGCCGGCGGTTTGCCAAGCCAGAGTTCGGGAGCGCGATAGGCAGGTGTTCCTACAGCACTGGTATTACTGATGGAGGTGGAACTAGAGACCTGGACAGCGCGTGCCAGGCCAAAATCGTTAATCACGGCTCGGCCTTCGCCATCAAATAGTACATTGCTGGGCTTGAGGTCCCGATGTACCAATCCTTTTCGATGCGCCAAGGAGAGCCCTGAACAAATGTCATCCATAATCTGCAAGGCACTTTTGAAGGGAAGGGCACCCTTCTTTTGCAGGAGATCGCTCAGAGAACCCCCTGGGAGGTATTTCATCGCAAGAAAAAATCGTCCTTCTACTTCACCCATTTCATAGATTGATACAATGTGAGGGCTATCCAACGATGCCACTAAACGAGCTTCGTTGCGGAACCGGTCCAGAAAATCAGGATTGATAGTGAGCTCAGGGTGAAGTATTTTTAAGGCGACCTCGCGGTCGAGGGTGGTATCTGTGGCGCGGTAAACGGTTCCGAATCCGCCGCGTCCGAGTTGTTCGTGAAGTTCATATTTGCCGAGTGAGGTCACTGTTTTTCCCGCGAAATGAATGTATAGTTATTTTACAACCGATACCAAATCATCATATCTTTATGGAGTTTCATCTTCATTCAGGACGCAGCGGAACCCTACGCTGTTGCTGGAATATCCGGGTTCTTTCCAGTATCGGTAAGTGGTGCGGATGCCATCCCCCAGGTCTCGCCACGAACCTCCACGCAACCCGCGGCTGCCCAGGGTCATTTCAGGTCCTTGGGGGTTGACCGCTCCCTTCGACATTTCGTAATAATTTTTCTGGTACCAGTCCGCCACCCATTCCCATACATTCCCGGCCAGGTCGTAAACCTCATACGGGCTTGCCCCTGCCTTGAAGCTTCCTACCGCCGCAGCTTTTCCTCCGCACTCAAAAATGTTGGCAAGGCTGCAATCAGGGGGTGCATCTCCCCAGGGGAAGGTGCGGTTGTCGGTTCCACGTGCAGCCAATTCCCATTGAGCCTCCGTCGGCAGGCTTTTCCCTGCCCATTGACAAAATGCGTTTGCGCCGTACCAGGTTACTCCGGTAACCGGGTAATCCTCATATCCCTGGTCAGGCTGCCAGCCGCTACCATTGTTTTTGATGAAAGAGGCATCGCTAGCGGTGTCCAGCCAATAAACACCCCCCTCCGTTTGGTTTCCCTTCTTATTCAGGAATTGAGCAAACATTTCATTGGTTACCTCGGTTTGGTCGATCCAGTAGGCATCCAGGGTGACAGCATGAGATGGAGATTCGTCCTGGTAATCCTTGATATCACAATCTGGACGTACCCACAGGCATTCCCTGAGGGCTTGATCTGGAGACTTGCCCATTATAAAAGTAGTTTTTGGGATGGAGATCATGATCATTTCTAAATCATCAGTTGTTTTTGTGACAACGGTTGAAACTTCCTCTACCTCAGGGGTAATAATTGTTGTTAGCGATCCTGTAGTAGATGGGGAAACTGCTGTCGATATTAGTTCGGTTTTTGTTGACAAACCAGAGTTAATCGTTGGAATTATCTCTGTTGACGGAGCTCTGCCATTGCTTATTACTTTGATCAGCAGCCCAATGACTGCCAGGAAGACAAAGGCAAGTCCGATGACCACACCCGTTTTCTTCGACTTTTTTGGCGAAATAGTTGGAACAGGAGGTAGACTGGTTCTTCCGCTAAGAGCACTTAAGACCTCCGTTACCGTCTGGAAACGTTCCTGCATTTCCTTCGCAACCATCTTTCGAATGACATCAGCGATACCTGCTGGCACTCCAGGAGGAAATGATTCCGGAATTTCTGGACCGAGAATCAGGTGCCTGGTAATCACTTCCTCGGTAGAATCACCCGGGAATAAAGCCTGGCCGGTGAGCATCTCGGAAAGCATGCAGCCAAGTGAATAGATGTCTGTTGCTGGGCTAGCAGGTGGTTTGCCTAGCCATAGTTCAGGTGCTCTATAGGCAGGGGTTCCCACCACGCCTGTGCTGCTGGTTGAAGTGCTGCTTGAGAGGTGCACTGCCTTGGCCAGGCCAAAATCTCCTATGATCGCCCGTCCCTCAGCATCAAATAGGATATTCGAAGGCTTGATATCACGATGAACCAGGCCTTTCTTGTGTGCAGCGTTCAGACCTTCACAGACTTCCTGCATAATTTGCTGTGCTTTGGAATATGGTATGGCACCTGATTGAGAAATAAGATCCCCCAGTGAACCTCCTGGCAGGTATTTCATAGCGATGAACACACGCCCATCGGCTTCACCCATCTCGTAAATGGCGGTGATATACGGGCTATCCAGGGAGGCCACCAGGCGGGCTTCGTTGCGGAAACGTTCCAGAAAGTCCGGGTCAGTGGTGAGCTGCGGATGCAGGATCTTGAGGGCGACCTCACGGTCAAGGGTCGTGTCGGTGGCACGGTAGACTGTACCGAATCCACCGCGACCTAGTTGTTCGTGAAGTTCGTATTTACCAAGAGTTGTCATATGGGAAAACCCAATATTGTCTTATTAGTTGATATTTCACCTAACCTATCACTGAGGGTCTTTTACACACCTAAAACCAATATACGCAGTTGAATCATTTCTATCCTGTCCGGTTCGGAATAAGGAACTGGAGTGATATATTCCATTATTCCACCCCCCCCCGCGAGTCATATGATAATCTCCGCTTTGATTGACCGGGTTTTCAAAATTGCTTCGATTGTAGAAGTCGGCCGCATATTTGTCCTGGATCCATTCAGAAACATTTCCAGACATGTCAAATAAACCAAAAAAACCGACAAGGAAACTCATCACCGGTGCCGGCCCGGCCCAACCATCGTTCATTTTTTCGTCTTTCCAGGTTTTCATAACGCAATTGACGTCACAGTAATTCGATAATGGGGTGCTTCCTCCAAAAACTGAGTTTGCGGAAAGTCCAGATGGAGTCTTCAACCATGGAAAAAACCAGTGTTTTCCGCCACTGGCAGCAAATTCCCATTCTGCTTCAGTGGGAAGGCGCTTGTTTCCATTCCATTTGCAATACGCAACAGCATCACCCCAATTCACCCCAACAACCGGATAATCAGCATTGCGCATATTCGAGTAATAATTATCATCAAGAAACTTGGCAATCTTGGTTTGCGAGGGTTGTGAACAAAAACCCGCTTCAACACATGCACGGTACTCGGCATTAGTCACTTCATGAATGTCCATGTAAAATGGATCGATTTTGATAGTATGCTGCGGTTGCATATCCGTGTAATCAACAATATTGCAGGTTGCATAGTAATTACATGAATCCAGGTGCCACTGCATTTCATCATCAGTGGCTCCCATATTAAAAGTGCCGCCCGGAATTAACTCCATGCCGCTTGTCGAATCTGATGGTTGTTGTGGCGGTGTACTTGTCACCACAATCACGATGGGAGTATTTGTGATCTGATCTACTGGTTGTTGGATAACAGGCTCTTCGGTGACTGGGGGAACATAAAGGGGTGCTTCTTTGATTTGGGGAACGTAGACCGGCGCTTGTGTTGTCTCAATCACACTGCTACCATTGTCAAATGAAGGTATCTGAGTTTTCGGCTCTTTCAACCCAAACCAATCGGTGACAAAACCAAGCGTGAGGAACAAAACGAGCCCGATCATCGCGAAACCGATACCAACCCAGATGCTGTTGGACTTGTGCGGGGTAATGACCGGCTCGGCTTTGGGTGCCGGTATTGGTTGCGGGATAGTGCTTGCAGGTGGTCGAGTGAGGGGGATGGGTTTTCTGGTCTCGACCGGGGGAGGTGGAATAGGTGAGGGAATTTGGGGAACAACTACGGTATGCAGATATGGTTTAATATCTTGGATAAAGACTGTAGCATCCAGGAAACGTTGTGAGGAATCCTTGGCTACCATTCTTTGAATAATTGACCGTATATTCGCAGGCGTGCCTACGGGGTAATTTTCAGGGATGTCCGGACCAGTGATCAGATGTTTTGTCAGGATCTCCTCGGTGGTATCTCCATTAAAAAGTACCTTACCGGTAAGTATTTCTGAGAACACGCAGCCCAGCGAATAGATGTCTGTTGCCGGAGAAACCGGAGGTTTGCCCAGCCAGAGCTCTGGCGCTCGGTAGGCAGGAGTTCCCACTCCGCCTGTACTGCTAGTGGTAGTGGAACTGGAGACATGCACTGCACGAGCCAGCCCAAAATCGCCGATCACCGCGCGACCATCTGCATCAAAGAGAATATTACTGGGCTTAAGATCCCTATGAACAAGACTCTTTTTATGAGCTGATGCTAATCCCAAACAAACTTCATCCATGATCCTGGCGGCTTCGGGGAAGGGGAGTGGGCCACTTTTTTGCAGACGATCATACAAAGATCCACCGGGAAGATATTTCATGGCGATAAAAACTCGGCCTTCGATCTCGCCCATCTCGTAAATGGTGACAATGTGAGGGCTATCCAGGGAGGCGACCAGTCGGGCTTCATTACGGAATCGGTTGAGGAATTCCGGATCGGTGGTAAGTTGCGGATGAAGGATCTTTAGGGCGACCTCGCGGTCGAGGGTGGTATCGGTGGCGCGGTACACCGTGCCGAACCCACCGCGTCCGAGTTGTTCGTGAAGTTCATATTTGCCGAGAGTGGTCATGGAATGCCCCTAGGTGATTTTGGATAAGTAATTCTACAATAAGAACAAGAAACTATTGTTGGTAAAATTATGCTTTCGAGAAAATGCAATTTGAATTATGATGTTTATCATGGAGAAAAAGGAAGCTGTACGGTTATTAAGAGTTATTGCGTATAGGAGTATTTCTGCTAATTTGTCGATTTTTTCGTATTTTTCCGCATAATTTTGCAGTATTCGTATTTGCAAATTGAAAAATGGGATCATAGAGACCACCTCAAAACGCCTTCGAAATCAGCTAAAGCATCCAATATAACCCCAAATACTGCAAGAATATGGTAAAAATATATCAAAATAACTTCCGATTATTTAAACAAATCGGAAGTAAAGTATATTTAGGCGCTTTCACTCATGTCCACAAGAACCAGTAAGTTTGCCAATAATACGGAAT
>DAONEZ010000109.1:0-6398 GCA_035403345.1 Anaerolineaceae bacterium | reverse complement strand
GAGCCGCGCCGGGGGCGCTCATAATTTAATACTACGAGTCCTTTGCTGGTACTAACAAATCTGTGAGTTACACCTTTTTTTCTGCCTTCGAACCCCATCGAGGGATGATATCAGTAGGTTGCGCGTTCCCTGGACTGGCTGTCTGGGCTGGCGAGCCGCGCACGCTCTTTCAGAGTGCTGCGCGAGAGGTGCCTTACATCAGTTTTGTTGTGAATCCAATAAGTTAAAATTTGGACAACAGGCTCTCAACCTGCTGTTTCTTATTGCAAGCTATCTCGAGCCGTATAATTTGCAAGGAGTGCTTTAAACTCCATCAATTCCGCGAATTAAATCGGGGCAGTCAGATTTCGAACGGTCAGGTTCAAAACCTGCCCGTTTGGTTTTTCTTATTGTTTAGCTTCTACCCTGACACCGATTGATTCCAAAGCTCCACATCCGAAAAAGTTACCGTCACTCAGATCATTGGAATCCTTCAATCGTTCAACCCCTTCCCTGCCAGGATCAATGGAAGGCATTTCTCAATACGCGTTTCGCGGGTTGCCGCTTGCTTGGGAGACGAAAAATGCAGCAGGTAAGCCCGCTGCCGCCCCGGGGTCAGCCGCTCAAACGCAGACTTCAGGGCAGGATCGTTTTCCAATCGCTTCCTGAACTCATCCGGCATGGAAAATTCGGGAGTGGCTTTGAGCTCCACTTTCCGCCCGTCTTTTTCATTTTCGATGGCTTCACGAATGTATGACCTCAGAGTTGGCTCCAGGGCAATTATCTCCTGAACGTTTGTGAAACGCACCTGGCGCGCGGATTGGACGTTCTCGGTTTGTTGGATCAGGATGCCGGCGGGATCCTTCAATAAGGCACCTTTGACAAACAGCATCCCACAGTACTCCTTGAACCCGTGGATGAGGACCACATTCTTCTGGCCGATCGTGTAACAGGGCACTCCCCATTTCAATTCTTCTGTCAATTCACTGCCAAGCACAAGCTCTCTTAATGCGGCAAACTCGTCCTGCCATTTTTTAGCATTCAGGATGAATGCATCAACCTTTGGGTTTCGTTCAGTCATCTGTCTTCCCTCCGGGTAATCGGGACTACACCCTTAATAGACCACGGAACCCTCGCACGCCATAATAGGAATCTGCGCCGTTGTGGTACAGGAAAACCATCCCGTAACGGCGATCCATGAACAGCGCACCTCCCCGTTGACGAACCTCAGCGGGAGTTTTTACCCAACTCGAGGTTTTCGTGTCGAACTCACCGAGCAACTGCAGTTGACGATACTGTACTTCTGTAAGGAGTTCGATCCCCATAGTCTCCGCCATATCCAGCGCGCTGGTGGCAGGCTTATGTTCCTTGCGGGCATCCAGCGCTGCCCGGTCATAGCATACGTTCCGCCGGCCGGCTGGAGTCTCCGAGGAGCAGTCACAGAAGAGAAATTCGCCTGTGTGTGCGTCCAGGCCGATCACATCCGGCTCACCGCCGGTGCGTTCCATCTCCACCAGCGACCATAGTTTGGCTGAGTTGATCTCCAATCTTGATTGCACCGCTTCCCAATCTAGATCTTTATGACGCTGCGGATTTTTCTCAAAGCGGTTTCTCAATGTGTCGAGAATGTCATTAATTTGGTTAATCGAAAGCTCATATTTTTTTTCCATGATCTGAGTTTACTCCAATATAGTGTGAAAAATGTGGGCTGAGGATTCAGCCTGTACTCACCTTTCGAATTGTTGCCTGTCAATCAATTTCGCATTCCTTTTATAAATCACATCCGGTATTCCATCTTGAACCTTTTACCATTAAGCAAAATTTCAAATAATAAACAGTGTCTATTATGACTAATTTTATCATTTTTATAAGATATTTTTCATCAATAACCAAATCTGTTGTAGAATGGACTGTTGTGATTTTTTGGGCACAATAACCCTATTAAGCCTTCCGGCATCGGGTATCCAGGAAATTTAGTCTTTCACAATCTTTTGTCAATTTGTAAAAGGTGGACACATGGACCTATTCAAACAAGTACTCTCAACCCTTCCCACTGACCCCATCCCAGTACGCAAGTTGATCGTGGGTGTGCACTGGACCCTGGTGGCCAGCCGGTATTGCGGATTGGCATCCACCATGGTTGGTGCGGGTCCGCATGGTCACTCACCAGTAAGGGACGTCGGCAATCTGCACAATAAAAGCGCTCAGGAACTAGCTAAATGGACGCTCTCGGACAACCAGCTCGAGGCAAGTATAGGATTGGCTGCATTAAACTCGCTTTTAGAGTTGAAAGAGGATTGGCTGGTGGAGGTGAACGCTGCAGAAGTAATCAGTCAAAAGAGCAAGGGCAGGAACCTGGCTGTGGTCGGGCATTTCCCTTTCATTGACCGAATCAAAGATCAAATGCAGCACTGTTGGGTGATCGAACAGAATCCGTACGGAGACGACATTCCTGAAGAACGAGCGTCAGACTATATCCCTAGGGCTGATGTGGTGGTGATCACCGCCACAACGTTGATCAACAAAACGTTTACAGGGTTGTTGGAATTATGTCAACCTCAGGCGCTTGTCATGCTGCTTGGTCCGTCCACGCCCTTGACTCCGCTCCTGTTTGACCACGGCATCTCCTTCCTCTCCGGTGCGCGAGTTGTGGATGAGGAAGCTGCCATACTCACCATTCAACAAGGAGCTGGGTTTCCCCAGGTGAAAGGGGCTAGGCTATTGACGATGACGAAGGCGTTAATAAGTTAATTGGATACGCCTGGAGAATAAATCGAGCATTCTCCGTTTAAAGGTATTCGGCGTTTCTGCCAACAGGAATTTCATTTCAGCGATCGGCGTCCACGCTGGAATCTCCACCTTTCTTTGCAAGAGAGGAATGCACCCCAATAAAATCAAATTCAGTTAAGGATTACTGCCCGTAACCTCGCCCTTCGATGTAATTTTCCAGCGAATTAATCATAGCATCCCTGGATATAATCTCAGCTTTGACGATATCCCCGATCGAAAGCACACCGATAACCCGGTCATTATCCACGACCGGCAGGTGGCGGATGCGGTGTTCCGTCATCAACCTCATGCAGTCCTCATCGGTCTGTGACGGATTGACAGTGATCACTACCCTGGTCATGTATTTCTTAACATCCGCGTCGAGCGCGCAACTTTCAGATTCAGCCAGCGACCTGACGAAATCCCGTTCGGTTACGATCCCGCGCAATTTACCTTCCTCCATCACCAACAGGGAACCGATATCTTTATCAGCCATCATGGTTAAGGCTTTTAAGACAGGTTCATTGGGTTTTACATACCAGACCTCGGATCCTTTTCCCTTAAGCAGCTCTCGTAC
This sequence comes from Anaerolineaceae bacterium, assembly GCA_035403345.1. GTDB lineage: Bacteria > Chloroflexota > Anaerolineae > Anaerolineales > Anaerolineaceae > UBA6107. Next base: position 3,073 of record DAONEZ010000109.1, on the reverse strand, counting down.
AGTGACCATCTTTACCTCCTGAACAACTGACAAGGAAATCATCTGTTCGACAACATCCAGATATAGGTCTATAGGAATAGAAGAATTCCTCAGGCGAATACACGATGGTACTATTTGATTAACATTGTAAAACTTTTCTTCAGTTTTGTGACAGCCATCGTCCCCATCTGAAAGCAATTCAATTTACGATTATTCCTGCAGTCTCCCGGAAGTACAACCAGGGCGATCTTATCCTTACTTCTGGTTGGCCAGATATAACGGTACATTGGAATCCCTCAATAACAGATCCAGCACGCTATACAGCCAGCCCAATTATCCAGGGCTCAAAAAAATTGTAATTGTTGTCTTATTCAGAACTTATATCCAATGCAGCACCGGGATGAAAACAACCAGGGATACCAGCACCACTCCCCAAATGATGCCCACCGTGAGTAATTTCTTCTTCATGGTTTTCATATCATAAACCCAGAAAGCCATGATAAAAAAGGTCAAGTATCCGATGAGGAAGATCAACCAGGGAGCCTGCCGACTCCACCAGGGGTAATCCCAGGTGAGCGCTCCAGCGGCATTCAGCAGCATTTCAATAATTACGCAAAAGATGGCCCCAGCCACGGCTATGAAGGCCCGATTGGGGATGCCGAGAATACGCGTCTTTTTGTCCGGCAAGAGCATCTTGCTCCAGATGATGCCGGAAACTGCGAACATGAAGGTGATCTCGATGTTCAACCCGATCAGTATGAGAAAGGCCGTGTCTCCCGGCGCTCCCCACACCGGGGCATATCCGGTGAAATGAAATACGAGGGAATTCCAGATTTCGTTGAACCAGTCCATGCCCCAAAACGCCAGCCCGGCCAGTACCAGGCTCCAGTTCTTCTTTTCCACCTCAACAGTGTAGACGTAGAAGACAAATGCCATCAATGGGATCACATACCATTTGAACTGGCTTGGGTCACGCAGGATGGCCAACGCCTGTTGCGCAGCTTCACTCATTTTATCCTCCTGGTTGTTCGACCTTAGTACTCAGGAAATTATGCAGTTCCTTGATCCTACTGTAATCGATAATCGAGTTAATCCTTAACTTTTCTATACAAGTCATTGCCAAACAATTATTCCCGTGCTATTATGGTATTGTAAACTACGGGTTCAAGCAAATCAGTTTCATAAAATTATAGACCCTTGCTCGCTAAAGCGAAACCAATTTTTCATGGGTTCGCTTTTTATGTTTTGCCAAATAGACAAAGACTAGCATCGTCGCATGATTACGGGAAAGGAAGTGAAAAGATAAAGTTCCCAATGAAAACTTTCGTTGCGATTCTCGTTTCCTGCCTGATTTGCCTGAGAAGCCTGGCTGCGTGCGATCAAGTGGAACCGAATACTACCTCAGTCCCGACCGCCACACCCGCTTCTACCGATTCACCGGGTTTTGACCTGCTCAGTGACCAGGTTGCAGCCATCCTTTCCTCACCCCAGGATTTCACTGGCAAAGAAGTTGAAATCGTGGGGTATTTCCGCGGCTGGGATCTCCTTGCTGAGGCAGGCGGCTCTCCCCCTGTCACGCGCAGTGACTGGGTCATCAAAGACAAGAGTGGTGTAATCTATGTGACCGGCTTACTCCCTGAAGGTCTCGACCCTTCTTCAAAGGATGAGATCTGGACGATCGTTCGGTTGAGAGCAATTGTGGAAACCGATGGAGAATTGATCTACCTGAAAGCCAACTCCGTAGAAGTGATTAATCCCTGATCCATTTGCCCGGCCTTCGGTAATTTCCTTTTTGAATATTGGAGGAAAAAATGAAAAAGTCCAAAGCAAGTTATTTGACGCTCCTGGGAGCATTTGCGGTCATTACTCTGATCTGCCAGTCCTTTTCTTCTTCTCCTGTTCTGGCGCAAGATGACCTTGCGACACGCCAGGAAATTTCAGCGAACCGGTTGGAAGTTACCCGAACCCTCGGTGAGCCTCCGCCTCCTCCAAAGAATACTGGTACCAAACAAACCCAGCATGAAGATGACCGCACTCCGAACCTGCAATCTCCAACAGCTTCACCAGATCCTATCAAGGAATCTGCCGATCTAAAATTTCCTGATCGTGGAACTAATTGGACAGTTGTGAAGAATGAAACCTTCGAGGAGATTTGGCCCGGAACCGGATGGAATGTTTTTGATAATAGCGGGTCCACAAACGGTGAATATTTTTGGGATGATGACGATTTTAAACCCCATAATGGTTCCTGGAGCGCCTGGGAAGCAAATGGCGGGGTCAATGGTTTGGACCCAGCGACGAATAATTATCCAAATTACCTGGATTCCTGGATGATCTACGGTCCTTTTGACCTGAGTACTTGTTCCGATGCAGATGTTTGGTTCTACTATTGGAACAAGTCCGAAATTGATTATGACTGGTTATATACTATGGCTTCCGCTGATGGGGCAAATTTCGGCGGCTGGATGGAATCAGGTGATTCAGGCGGATGGAAATTCGAGGATTTTGACCTGCAATCCTACCTGGGAGACGATTCCGTCTGGCTTGCCTTCGTTGCCACAAGTGATTATTCGAATACGGACGTCGGTGCTTTCGTGGACGATATTACGATCTATTGCGGGCGCGAAAACGCCACCAAATCCTGGACCATGATGGTCTACCTCGATGGAGATAATAACCTGGAATCCGCTGCCGTAGGTGATTTCCTCGAGATGGCCAGCGCTGGATCAGATTCCAATGTTGCCATCCTGGCACAAATGGATCGCATTGGCGGATACGATAGTTCATATGGAGACTGGGCTGATACCAAGCGGTTTTATATTACTCCAGGTCTGACCCCGGAGGCTGCTAACGGAATCGGCATTGGCGAAGTCAATATGGGCGACCCCGAGACTCTGCTCAAATTCATACGCTGGGCAAAGGCCAAAGCCCCGGCCACCCATTACTTCCTTGTCATGTGGGACCACGGCAGCGGATGGCGTTCGGTTGATCCCTATGCCCCTCCGACAAAAGGCGTATCTTTCGACGATACCAGTGGAGGAGATGACAGTGCGTAGGTACTCGATGGCCTTGAAGCCATAGGCCCGCTTCATGG
>DAONEZ010000108.1:0-6414 GCA_035403345.1 Anaerolineaceae bacterium | reverse complement strand
AACCGCCAATTGATAAAACATATACCTACGTCCAGAACCCCGAGGTCTATTCCAGCAATGACTTGTTTCCATCCCAGGCAGCTTCAGTTTCCAGTGATGGTGTCCTTCGGCAACAGCGTGTTGCCGGTATTTCCCTATTCCCGGTGCAATATAACCCCGTGTCTCAAGAGTTGATCGTCTACGAGTCGATCACAGTTACGGTCTCATTTACCGGTTCCACCACGCCGAACCGGCGGGCTGTGTCACCTGAGTCTGATGCGTATGAAGCCCTGTTTAAAGCCGACTTGTTGAATTATCCATCCGCCAGTGCCTGGCGGCTGCCTGTTGGCACGCAAATAGCCGATTTACTTCCCGCTACAGCTTCCAGTTTACCCTGGGCTCCGCCAAACCCGGGTTGGAAGATCAAGGTAGGTTCCGATGGGATCTATAAGGTAACCTATGCTGAATTGAGCACTGCCGGCTTGCCGGTCGATTCACTGGATCCCCAAACCTTCCAACTATTTTACCTGGGAAACGAGGTAGCCATCCGCGTTTCGGGCGAGCAGGATGGTAAGTTCGACCCTGCAGATGCCATCTTTTTCTATGGGCAGGCGGTATCTTCCAAATACACAAAAATGAACGTTTACTGGTTGACATATGGGAAGACCACCGGGTTGCGGATGTCCACCAGGGACGTGACCCCCGGTGCTGCAACCGTACCGGTTTCCTATGATGCGTTCCGCCACATGGAATCAAACAACTACTACATCGGTGGCGCAGGCGGAGATGCAGCACAAGATCGTTGGTTGTGGAATTATTACTACACGACCGGTGGAATTTCCAAATGGTCCTCCAATTTCACCCTGGGACTTCCCTACACAGGTCCTGCAAAAATGAAAATTGCCATGTGGGGCTACACAGACCTGACGATCGATCCGGACCATGATGTTATTGTCACCTTAAACGGTACACAATTAGGCGAGTTCAAGTGGGATGGATTTAATTGGATGATCGCTGAAATGGACATTATGCCGGGAATCTTGATGGCAGGCATCAATAATCTTGAAGCCAAATTCGGGAATAACACCGGCAGCACGATCGATACGGTTTGGTTCGATTGGGTTGAACTCACTTATGCCAACAATTTCCAGGCTGACCTGAACCAATTGGAGATCCCGTTTTCTGAAACCGGGGCATGGAATTTTGGCGTCGATGGCTTCAATACTGATCTGGTTGATGTGTATGATGTGACAGCACCCGGGGCAGTGGTTCAGCTCGATGGGGTGGTTTCCTCACCTTCCTCTTCCGGTTATAAAGCGAATTTTCAGGACGATGTGACAGACATAGCCAGGTATTGGGCCATCGCTCAATCAGTTTATAAATCAGTGCTTGCCATCGAGCCTGACACCGCATCAAACCTGCAATCAACTTCGAATGGGGCTGATTACATCCTGATCACCTACCAGGACTTCGCCAGCGCTGCAGAGACATTGGTCGATTTCCGTGCCAGCCAGGGATTGAGATCCGTAAGCGTGGATGTGGCAGATGTGATGGATGAATTCGGGTACGGCATTGTGGGACCCGAACCGATCCGAGCGTTCCTTGCCTATGCATATTCTTCATGGCAGGCACCTGCACCGAGTTATGTGGTGCTGTTGGGTGACGCCAATTTTGACCCGAAGGATTACGCTGGTTTGCACGTGATCAACTATATGCCTACTTACCTCGCACCGGTTGATCCTTATATCGGAGAGACCTCCGCTGATAATTACTACGTCAGCCTGGTGGGTTCCGATAATCTCCCGGACATGATGCTGGGGCGGCTCTCGGTAACCAGCGCTGCTGAGGCCTCCACCCTCGTGAATAAGATCACCGCTTATGAACAGGCACCTTTCTCAGGACCATGGACCCAGCAGGTCCTATCGGTCGCGGATATGCCCGATGAAGCCGGGAATTTTAACCTGTATTCTGACGCGCTCTTAAACTGTTGTTTGAAACCCGGATACCAGGCAAGCAAGGTCTACTACGGTGTCACCCACATTACTGCGTCTGACGCGCGCAATGCGATCAAATCAGGTATCAATGCAGGAAAACTGATCGTGAATTACATTGGGCACGCCTGGTATGGAGGTTGGGCGACGGACGACTTACTCACCACCGGGGATGTGGCATCACTGACGAATGGGAGCAAATTACCCATCGTGCTTGGCATGGACTGCCGTGATGGTTACTTCATCTGGCCTTATTCATCCATGACTTCATTGGCAGAGAAGTTAACTCGCGCTTCAAATGGGGGCGCAGTGGCAAGCTGGTCACCCACCGGGGATGGGATAACCGCGGCACATGATTACCTGAACCGCGGTTTTCTGCTCTCGATATTTGAAAGCGAGTTGGAGACGGTCGGCAGCGCAACTTTAGCTGGAAAACTCAACCTGTTCGCCACCGGCAGTGACCTGGACTTGATGGACACCTACCTGCTTTTTGGGGACCCTGCTATGCAGGTATCCATCCTCCCTGATCCGCCCGTGCTGCAGGGACCTACCGGAACGATCTCATCGATCAACCCGACCTTTACATGGACATCCATTCAGAGCGCGGTGGACTACAATCTGGTTGTTACAACTGACGATGGTGGTCCCTTAATGGACCAGAGCTCAGAACTCACCGGGACCAAAACATCGGCAGATGAAGTGTTAAATATAACCGTACCCGTTTCAAGCTGTAATGCAGGGATTTGCTCATACAAAACTGCAGATACCTTAAATCTTCAACCAGGTGATTACATCTGGACAGTGCGAGCCGGGCTGGGGAATGGCCTCTATACAGGATTTGCTGATAATCTTGCATTTTCCAACCTGGCAGTTCCTGAAGCGGTGACACCCCTGGGCACGATCACGTATAAGAATCCAAAATTCACCTGGAAAATCGCTGCTGGTGCGCAGAAATATGCTCTGTTGGTTACAAAAGGAGTGGAGACTGTTCTAAGCCAGGAGATTGAAAGTTCAACCTGTGGAACCACAACCTGCTCTTACACCTCTCCCACGACCTTGAATCTGGCATTGGGTGACTATACCTGGACAGTTAAAGCCTACTTCACGTTTTGGGGGGATTTTGGAAAAGTCACGGCGTTTAATGTTGCTGCTCCTCCTGCGCCTAAGTTCCCCAGCATTTCCAGCACGACACCCAATCCGAAGTTCATCTGGTCTAAGGTAGCCGATCAGACCAAATACCGCATCATTCTTTACACTGCCAATAACCAGGTACTACTCAACAAGATCATCACCGCCCCAGTATGCACGAGTACCACGTGCAGTTACACTCCCAGTCCTGCATTGGGGTTAGTTAATGGAACTTACAAATGGAAGGTCCAATCCTACAACGGTGCCTGGGGTGTGTATAGCGCTCTGAAATACTTTAAAAAGGTGAACCCGCCAACACCAATTTCTCCAACCGGGAAAATCACTGGAAAAAATCCTGTATTCAAGTGGACGGTGATCCCCGGGGCGGCGAAATACACATTGGAGATACGGAAATCAACTGGTACGCTGGTAAAGTCACTGGTACTGACCAAGGCGCAATGTAACTGTGGAACCACCAATTGTTCCTATACACCTGTTCCCTCTCTAAACCTAGGGATAGGGAGTTATAAGTGGAGAGTGAAGGCATACAACGGTTACTTTGGACCATTCTCCAGTTACCTGGCTTTCTCCAGGTAAATGCACAATAATTGTCGCCAGCCTGTATTGGATCAACAGGCTGGCGATGTATTGCTGGAACTTGTTTATTGTGAATTGGTTCAGATCTGGCTAAGGGTTACAATATTACAAACGAACCTAAGCCATAATAACGATCAATTGTGTTCTATCTGCGTCCCAACATCGATTAACGGAAGACATGAATTTGACAATTTCAACGCAACACCCAGAGATTGAACTCCTGATCAAAATACTCAAGCGTGGATCAGTGGGGGATCAGAGTGAGTATGAAAACATTGGTCCTCTTACATGGAGTAATGTGATTGAGTTGGCGAGACAGAATGCTGTTTTGCAGGCGTTCGATTCGCGAATAAAAGAGTTGCGCATAGATATTCCAGGTGATCTCCAATCCCAACTAAAAAATGCTTTCATTTGGAACGTAGCCCGAAATTTGCTGATCGGACGTGAGATCAGCGAGTTGATCCATTGTTTTCACCAAAATGACATTCCAGTCATTTTACTAAAGGGGATTTACCTCTCAGAGTTTGTGTATGCCAACATCGGTTTACGAACAATGACTGATATCGATCTGTTAATCCCGAAGGAAAAGGTGGAAAAGGCGATCGAAGTTGCTCAAACCAATGGATTTATCCCTGACCGACCATACCTGCCAGACGCGGATGGTATATTGCATTATCATGCTCCTCCCATGGCGAAGGAAGGTCTGGCGATCGAATTGCACTGGTCGTTGACCCGCTCGTCGATACTGCCTGGAATCGACACAAGCGGACTCTGGAAGCGCGCGCAAACCTGCCAATGGAATGGGGCGGATGTACAAGCTCTGGGATTATGTGATCTGGTCTTGCACCTGGTAATTCATGCTGCATACGGGCACCATTTTTTCCACCAATTGCGATCGCTTTACGATCTTGACCTGGTAATTAGGAAGTTTGGCAATGAACTGCAATGGGATGAGATTATCCGCATCTGCCAGGATTGGCAGGCTGAAAAAGGCTCTTATCTTGCTTTTCGTCTGGCCAAAGAGCTGCTTGATACTGCCATACCGGAGATAGTGATGCAGCAATTATGTCCGTCAGATTGGACCGAACTTGCGCTGGATTGGGCGAAGATCCAGATGTTCCAGGAAAATCCGGTACTAAGCGAATCTTATATCCGCCTGATGAATAGTCGAAGCCTTGGTGATAAACTAAAGGCATTGGGTCGCGCGTTCTTTCCTTCCCGAAAGGTGCTGGCTGTTGAATACGGGATGGCATCGATTACCTGGAAGATTTTATTGCTATACCCAAATTACATTTTTATGCGGATTCGAAAGTATTGGGGCTCCGCCTGGAAATTAATGCGTGGGGATCCGACCCAGCGGGTGGAGTCAACCAGCGATCAATCCTTGCGGGATTTCCTAGGAATTGGACGGGAGTAGAACAGAAATAGTAAGAGAGAGAAAAATATACTTATTGAGAACCATTCGAGATAAAAAGTCTGATTTTGAGGAGGATTGATGTCAAACAAGACCATTGGGATCATCGGGATCATCCTGGGAATTGTTCTGGTCGTAGCCAATGTGCTGGTTGGGCTATTTGGCTGGCTCTGGCTCTACAGCTATTTTGGCTGGCCCTCAATTGGATTCGGTTTTCGTAAAATATCGTTAATCGTCATCGGTGTCTTACTGGTGGTGGTTGGAGCCAGGTTGTATTTCCTGGCAAAAAAGAAAGAAATTCAATCATAGCCTTAACAAAAAAATCGCGACATTCAGTCGCGATCCAATTATCCTGTTGACAAGTGATTATTTCTGGATAGTCACAAGATAATGGGTATTCAATAATCCCAACGATTCCATGAAAAATGCCAAGCCCCATGAAAGGGGTACGATTCGCCTGGCGATGGGGGGAGCCAGGGTGGTTTTGTGCAAGTCAATCCTGCAGCCTGGAAATAACTCCTTGATTTCTGCAGGTCGTATCCCTTTTGTCTGAGTATTGGTGGGATTCCACCAAAAATCATACCATACGATAAATCCGTCCTGGTTGAGCACCCGCAGCATTTCAGCCGCCATATTTTGTCTGATCTGCGCATCCAGGATCGATGAAAAAGCTGTGTACTGGAGAACAATGTCGAAGGAGTTAGTAGGAAAAGGCAAATTCTGACCGTCAGCGTTGGTAATTCCGGCGCGGTGACACCTGTCGTGTGCCTCAATCAGGCGGTCGAAGAGCAGGTCAATGCCAAATAGATTCCCAGGGACGGCTCCTAAGGTCTGGTATTCTTGCAGCACGCCCCCTGAGCCGCAGCCAATTTCGAGAATTTTTTTTCCTTCCAGGGATTCAACCCCGAGTTTCCGCAGAGCATGTACCAGGACTCTCGTCTTTTGCTGGCTAAAGAAGAGATAGGGCTGATAAAAAGGCGAGTAAAGAGTCGCCAGGTTTTTTCGCGTCTTACGCCCGGCGTATTCCTGTCTTAAACGGTCGAGATCTGCATTTTTTCATGGAGGTACGTCAGCCTTCATGTAAATGAATCCTTTTCGCTTCAGTGTGAGCCTGCTTCAGGAAATTCGCAAAGTCATCTGCTACGTGGTTTGTATTGTACTTGTCAATCACGGCTTTTCTGCCTTTCTCACCCATAAGTTTCCTCTGTTCCGGATTACCGGCAAGGAATCGTATGGCGGAGACCAGCTTGCCGGTATTACCCGGTTCAACCACCAATCCGCAACCGGCATTCTCAACAATGCTTT
>DAONEZ010000107.1:0-6435 GCA_035403345.1 Anaerolineaceae bacterium | reverse complement strand
GGGGTGGGCACGTTCCTGGTCCTGCTTGGTGTGGCTTTGGGAGCTGCAGCCTACTTCCTTGTGACACAAATCCACTAATTTACAGACGCTCCGGGGCACGAACGGCTTGTGAAAGGAGCCAGAATGCGATCCATTGATTTAATCACCAAGATCAACCATCTCACCGACGCGGATGAGATTTTTGCGTATTACCGGTCACTGCGCCAGGATGAGCTGGTTTGGCAAGGGTACCAGGAGCTCTCCCGACAGGAAGGATTTGAAGAGGCTTTCGCCAGCCAGGGACAAAGCATCAATCCCGGCACTTTGGCTTTGTATGCGCTTGATCCAGCCGTTAAGTTTGACAATTTCCAAGCCAATGTTTACTCTCACGAACTATTCGAGAGCATCATGTTGGGCTACGAAGATTACATAACCGGGAATACACCTGTCAGCAACCTGCAGCAGGCAGCCAAATTAGCTCTGGCATTATTGGAAAAACACAAGCTATCCGGTGAGTGGACCCCCGTATTAACAGACATCCTTAACCGTATGAAGCTGGATTCTGCGCAGCATTTCCGCACCTATTGGGGGACTCCGATTGCGATACTGGCCAACCTGACGGAGAAACGAAAAGAACTGTCGAACGAATTACTGGAAAGCTCGACGCCTCAGCTTACACTGGAGGTTTTCCTGCTCTCTCTGTTGTGCCAGCCGCTACTGAACGATGACTTACTTATTGCTCTGCAAGGGTTCCTCGCAGGAAAACCGGCAAAATTACAGTCACAAGCGCTGAAGAGCCTGCAAACACTCACGGACCGCAACCTGGTACAGGAATTGGCAGCCAGGCTGCTCGTTGACTATCAATCCATGGATCTGCAGCCTGGTGAATCAAGAATATATTGGGAAAACCCGGAAACATCAACTGAATATGCCTTGAAGTGCCAATCGGTAGCTGACCTGGCGGAACTTGCGGGTGACTACACCCTGGCCTTAAAACTCGCGGGCAAATCAGTTGAGATCATGAACGCAATCTCTGCCATTGCGCGCATCAAACAGTCAGCCCTTGTCACTGAAGAGACCCAAAAACCCGGGTTCAGTGAAATGGAGATGTCCCAACAGGAGGTGAGGAATGAGCTTGCTTTCACCAACCAGGCCAAAGACCTGGAAATTGAACCGGAGAGCCCGGTTTATGCGGTGAAACTTCTCAGTCAGTCAAAGCGGATGAAAACCGCTGGGAATGACGTCCTGGCCAGCAACGAAATATCCGGAATTTTTTCCAGGCTCACCGACGAGGAGATCGAGAAAACCCTGGTCAGGGGACCGCGTTTTTCTCAAACCTGGGAGTCAGCTAATTTATTGACTGCAATGGTTAATTCCGGGGATTATGACGAAGCTATTCGCATGGCTCAGATCATGCTGCGGGCGAATCCATCCAGCAAGATAGTCAATTTTGCTGCAGCAAAGGCGTTTGTGGCTAAAGGACAATTTACGGAAGCAGTTGAAAAGCTGGAATTCCTCAATTCCGTAGACCCGAAAAACTCCGATGTGAAACGCTTATTGGTGCAGGCTTACGTGCAGACGAATTGCTCGGCACAAGCCTATACCGTCAGTAAGGAATTGATCGCCAACCAGGCAGAGCCAAAGGTTGAAGATATCCTGGTGAATTCCAAATTGGCCATTGAGCACGGCGACTTGGAGGATGCAAAATCGAGATTGGCGCACTTGCTTGAGATTTATCCGCAGAATTCCCAGGCTTTGACCCTGACCGGGAAGGCACATTACCAGGCAGGCGATTACGCCTGTGCTGAGGAGAGTTTTATTCGCGCAACTGAGATCTCGGATGCCGAGGTGCAAGCCTGGGTGCTACGCAGTGAGATCCTGGCGCGCCAGGGAGAAGGCGAGCGCGCGATCGAGGTCCTCAAACAAGGCCTGGCAGCCAATCCCGGCAATCATGATCTCCAGCGCGCACATGTAATGCTTCTTATGGCGCATGGAAAACTGGCTGAGGCGTATCCAGTGTTGCGCGAACTTTCCCGTGAACAGCAGGACCATGAGGTCGATGTCCATCTGATCCTGGCAATGAAATCGCTTGGTATCGCTGATTTCGCTGACGTCATCGAGATGATCTCAACGCGATATCCGGATGACCTGGGAATCCAGGGGGAGTACGGCCGGTCGTTGATCCTCACGGGAGAAAAAGCCAAAGGGTTGGCAGTATTGAAACAGGTCAAACAGGGGATGACTTTAAAACCGGATTGGGCATTGGCTTTCCTGGAAGCCAGGTTGGGTGTGGATCATGCCCGCATTCAACTGAGACCACCACTCTCAGCGAAAGAACAAACTGAGGTCATAGAGTTGTTTGAAATGGCTTCGGCTGATGAAAGTACAAAACTGCAAACAGGTGTTCTTAAGGGTGAGTTCTTTATGCTGGCCGGGCAGAGTAAGAAGGCCTTTGATACTTTTAGTGACCTGGTGGACCTGTCCAAAGGTGACAAAGGGTTGCTTGTTGTAAGGATACTGGCGGGATTAGCCGAGAGCGCGGCGCAGTTGGAAAAGTTGGATATTGCCAAAGCCTCCATTTTCGAGGCGTTGGAACGCCAACCGGATTGGGATGGGCTGATCAAGATCAAATCAGAGATCATGCGCCAATCAGGAGCTATCGAGGATGCGTACAAAACAGCCAGGTTTTCCCAGTCTACCGGTCCGGTTTACCTGGAAAAACTTGATTGGTTTACCGGTTTTTTAAAGTCGATCAACCGCGAGGAAGAGGCTCAAATAGAGCTGAAATCCGCCTTGGAAGCCAACCCGGATGATGTCGGGATCCAATTGCTTTACGCTGAGCAAATTCAAGCGATAGACCCGGAAGAATCGGCAAAGACACTCCTGTCGTTAAAAGACGCCCTCTCCCGCGCCAACAACCCTGCTGCGTTACGCAAAGCCGCCGTTCTATTCGAGCGCCAAGGCTCGCATGACCAGGCTGAAGAGTGTCTACGGAAATCCGCTGACCTGGGGGATGACACGGCCAGGCTTAACCTGGCGGGTTATAACCGCAGGGAACATCATTTTGAAGAGGTTGTCCATCAACTAAAAGGCATCGAGCTGAAAAACGATTGGACTGCCCTGTTCCTGGCAGAAACCTATTTCTCAAATGATGAGATCTTGAAGGCTTACCAGAACATGCCGGCTGGCGGAACTGATCTACCAGTTGTGGATCTGGCACCCGAGTTTCTACCTGCTGAATGGACCACGCTGATGGATTCGTCTTCACCAATCACGCGGTTATCGCTCTGCATGGATCTAAAGAGTGGAGTGCAGTCCAATACGCTGCAGATGGCAAGAGAGTGGGTCAACGCAAGTGAAACCGTCGAGGCGCATGTCTTTGCACTTGAAACAGCATTGGCAGCGGGAGATTTGGAGGCATATTATCACTTGGTACACTCGGCTCCAGTACTGGATGAAAGTATGCTTTCAACCCACTTCCAGTTCCTGAGAATCGAGAACGCACTGGATGGCGGTAATCTTGAAGAAGCGGGTAAGTTACTCCATTCTTTGAATGAATCCGAGCAAAGCTCGCTCCTGGCACGTTTTTTGAGCTTACGTTGTGATCGGTTACAGGCAAATCGTCGGGAGAGTGAACAAGCCTTTGAGAAGTTGGCTTCTGAGCTGGATCATTACACCGGAGTTGAAGGAGTACAACGCCTGGCTGCATGGAGGAATGGGGTTAAAGCTGCCATCAGCCTTGACCTTTACCAGGATGCTATTGAGATTTCACAAAAAGCCCTCTTAGAAAGCAATGCCAATCATGCGATCAACCTGCTCAGTTTGCAGTCCTTCGTCCTGGGGATAGAGTTCAGAAACGCGTGCATTCCTTTGGATGTAACCGCGCACCTGCCCTTTGCCGGGAAAACTGGCGAGGAGCTTTCGACTGAGCTATCCGGGCTGAGCGCGTCATTTGGGGAAAAACATGCACAGGAGATCGACAGGATCGTCCGGCATGGAAGATTGGCGATCGAACCCACACAAGACGACCTGCGCGCGCTGGCGGTCATCACACCGGATGCCTGGGATGCAGCGGCTATGATGAGCGGGCTGCGGGCAACAGGACAGGTGAACCTGGCCAGGCAAATAGCGCGGAAGTTCATGGAAGACCCGCAAGTATGTTTTGTATATGCCCTGTGCAATGAGCAGGATACTCTTGAGCGGGCAATCGAGGTCCTGAATGCTTCCTTGATGAAGAACCCTGATCAACCGTTGGGATTGACATTGATCAGCCGCTTACTGGAAGGTGCTGGTGAAATTATGAAGGCTGCCGCCGCCATGGAGGAAGCAAACATCCTCTGGACAAATGAGGTGAACTGGCAGGTGCGTGCTGCTGACCTTTGGACGAAGTTGGGCAGCCAGGATAGACCGGTTGTATTTTTGGAATCTGCTCACCATCTGAACCCGGATGATGAAATTATCCAGGAAAAGCTGGGCAAGGCGTATCTGACCGCCAGGAAACCCCAACAGGCTTTGGAATTCCTTGAACCACTGGTTAGGCAGGACGCGCAACGGATTGACCTGTGGATGGACATCGCCGATGCACACACCCAGGCGGGCAACCTGGAAATGGCTTTGCTGGCGTCAGAACGCACCTGCGAGTTGGCTCCGGACAGCAGTACAGCACATTTACTGGCAGCCCGGGTGAATCGGCAGCGCGGCGATCTTTCCAGGGCTATCGAGGAAGCCAGAACAGCGGTTTCAAACAACGAAAATGATCCCGAAGGTCATGTTTTCCTGGCCGGGCTTCACTTGGCTGCCGGTGATAAATTGAGCGCATTGGAGTCGCTTGAACATGCCTCCAAGTGTCCGGAAGTTTCTGTAAGAACACTGATCGAGCATGCGGAATTGATGAAAGAGATCAATGGGGATGCGGCAGCCAGGGATCTGATCAAGTCCTTCAGCCGGAGATACCCGGAAAACCCGGAATTGCTGAGCCTGTTGGCCCAGGCTGAGGAAACCTGTGGAAACTTGAAACAGGCAGAATTGGCTGCAAAAAAGGTGCTGGATTTAAGCCCTGAAGAGAGTGGCATGACCAGATTCCTGGGGAGAATCCAGCAAAAGAGTGGAAATTTGGACCAGGCAGCCTATTTCTACAGCCAGGTCATCGCACATGATCCGCAACACGCAGAGGATTACCTTGAGTTGAGCAAGATCTTCATCCAACAACGTGAGTTTGAGAAAGCCCGCAAGGTTCTGGAAGAAGGCATCCAAAAAGTTCCCGGTTGTATCGATCTGTACCTGGCGTGCGCAGTATTGCTCAAAGAGGCTAAGGATTACCGGGGTGCTGAAGCCATGCTGCGCAGCGCCTCAGCTATTGACCCGCGCAACCTGGCGGTACAACGTCAACTTGGCGCGGTACTTGCACTAAATCTGGTACATCGAGCACAGGAAGTGAGCACGCAACAATGACTCCATCCACAAACACAGGTTCCAGATCAACCACTCGAAGTGAGATTTTGACTCTCCTGCAGGCAGGGCTGGAGACATCTTCCTGGCGTTTCACGCGCCAGGCTGCCCTGGCCTGGCTTAGCGCATACCCGGGTGACCTGGAGGTTAACCTGGTGTATGCACGGGCGTTGATGGGCGAAGGTCGCCACAAACATGCAGTTCCGGTGCTGCAGAAGATCCTGGGCAGCGACCCTGAATACCTGGAAGCAGCCCTCCTGGCTGAAAAAGCCTTCATGAAGTGTGAACCAAACCTGGTGCCTACTGCAGCCGGGGTGATCACAATCCTGGGCGGGTCGCCATCAGTCTCCAGAGAAGTGCCGACCTGGGCAGCCATCCTGCGGGATGTGCGCCTGGATATTGAGCAAAAGCATTATGGCGACGCCCTTGAAAAGATATTTTCTGTACTGGGGGAAACCAGTGAAGTTCCCCTGGTCAGCCTGTACCATTTACAGGTGAGCAGTGAGTTGGATGACACCCCCACCTTACTCAACCTGGCCAGGTTATACCGTTCACGCTGGCCGGAGTGTATTCAAATCGGGCTCATCCAGGCCAGGGCTTTGATGGACAACGGCGAGGATGATGAAGCCGTCAATGTCCTGCATTTCTGTGCCTCAAAAGACCCGGCCGGTCAGGTACCCACCCGCTTGTGGGGGAACAGTTTTGCCTACAAACCGCTTTATCCGCAGAAATTAAAGCTCAATTTTGACCTGCCAGTGCCGGCAGAGGTTGCCGGGAGGCTGGGGCTGAACGTACTTGCAACCGGACCGGTCGCAGCAAAGACCGAACCGCCTGAAGTCCCGCTCGTGACACTTGAAAAAACCGAGGTAGCCTCATTTGACGGTTACACAATCATCCCGACCGAAGCGGAGGTTTATCCGGAACATCCCAAGGTGGTCGAAGAGGTACAGCGGGAGAAAGATGCGCAATTGAAGGAAGTTGAGCATTCCTTCCAAAAGGTAGCCAGGG
>DAONEZ010000106.1:0-6439 GCA_035403345.1 Anaerolineaceae bacterium | reverse complement strand
CACTTCGCAGGAACTGGTACAGATGGCCACCGAGAATGCCATGGAGACCCTGCAGGCGCTGCGCACACAGTGGGACGCGGACAAGAACAAGCAGACTCAAGCCCTGGCCGAACTGCAATCAGCGCTTGACCTGCCCGAACCGCCCAACCGTATTGAATGTTACGACATCTCCAACACCCAGGGCACGGCATCAGTCGGCAGCATGGTGGTGTTTGAGCAGGGCACGCCCAGCAAGGGCATGTACCGCCACTTCAACATCAAATCGGTGGTCGGACCGGACGATTTTGCCAGCATGGAGGAGGTGCTCACGCGGCGCTTCAAACGCTGGCAGGCTGCCCAGGAGAACCAGCAGGTGGGCGTCAAGCCCGATCCCTCGTTTGCGGTGCTGCCCGACCTGCTCATGGTGGACGGCGGCAAGGGGCAGTTGGGACGGGCGGTGGGGGTGCTGCAGCAATTCGGGCTGACCGAAGTTGTGCCGGTAGTCGGGCTGGCCAAGCAGCAGGAGGAACTCTTTCAGCCGCAGAAAGCCGATTCCATAATCCTGCCGCGCCACTCACAGGGGCTCTACCTCATCCAGCGCATCCGCGACGAAGCGCACCGCTTTGCCATCACCGCGCACCGCAAGGCACGCGGGAAGATCGGCGTGGCTTCGCGCCTGGACGCCATCCCGGGGATCGGTCCGAAACGACGCAAAGCGCTGCTGGAAAAATTCCAGGACATTGAGGGCATCAAGGCTGCCAGCCTGGAACAGCTCATGGAAGTTCCGGGTGTAAATGAAAAAATAGCCCGGGCGATCTTATCCGGGCTGGAATAATGCTTTCTTGATCAAAATTAATGTGAATTAGTTTCCGGTTACCACCGGCAATCCCGCCGCGCTCCAGGCGTTCATCCCGCCGCCCACGCTGGTGGTGCGTTTTAACCCCGCAGCGCGCAGCAGGTCACGCGCCTGCCCGCTGCGGTTGCCGCTGCGGCAAATGATAAGAATATCACGATCCGCGGGCAACTCACTGATGCGGCTCTGCAGTTGACCCAAGGGAATCAGCACTGCGCCTTCCACGTGCCCGGCTTCCCATTCAGATGGTTCGCGCACATCCAACAGAAATGCACCTGCTTTGAAGCGCTGGTCTGCGTCCGTCACGTTGATGGTTGCAGGCAGGCTCGTACCCTGTCCCTTGTTTCCGATAGCCAGGACGACGGCGAGAACGATTAAGGCAACAACTGCCAATCCGATCAATAAAAGCTGGGTTGAGTTCATCTTTGTATTAGTGCGGCTTTGCTTTTTGGACATTTTTCCTCACGTTATGTTTTTCAATTAGATGCGTATTCAGTAAAAACGTGACAGGCAATCTAAAACCGTTCAGCAAAGGATTCGATCCCTTCTATGAGGTTGTCCACGATGCCGGGTTCGCTAATGGAATGACCGGCGTCGGGGATGATGTGCAATTCGGATTCCGGCAGCACGCGTGACAATGCCAGGGCTGTCACCGGCGGGCAAATGATATCATATCGTCCCTGCGTAATCCAGCAGGGCAGGTGCGCGATGCGCGGGAGTTCCTCCAGCAGGTAATTCTCGCGCGACAGGAATAGATCGTGGTAAATGAAATGATTCTCGATGCGCGCATACGCCAGCAGGTGCTCATCGTCCATGCGGGCGGTTTGCCGGGGCAGCAGGCGGATGATGTCATCCTCCCAGTCGTACCAGTGGTTGGCAGCCGCCAACTGCACTTCGCGGTCACTGGAGAGCAGGCGCTCATGATAGGCCTGCACTGGATCACCGCGTTCCTCAGGCGGCAGGAAGTTGAGGAACTTCTCCCAGGCTTCCGGGTACACCCTGGAGGCCCCATCCTCGTACATCCAGTGATGTTCCGCACGGCTGCCCAGGTAGATGCCGCGCAGCACCAGCCCGCGCACACGCTCCGCGTGCTGCAAGGCGTAGGATAACGCCAGGGTGCTGCCCCACGAGCCGCCAAAGACGAACCAGCGCTTGATGCCCAGGGCTTCGCGCAGTTTTTCAATATCCTCCACCAGCTCGCTGGTGTTGTTCTCGCTTAATTCGCCCAGCGGTCTGCTGTCGCCGCAGCCGCGCTGCGAAAAGATGATGGCATTGAAGCGTAACGGATCAAAGTAGCGTCGGTAGATGGGTTGAGCGCCCACCCCGGGGCCGCCGTGCAGGAATATGACCGGCACGCCATTCGGGGTGCCAACCTGTTCGTAAGCCAGCGTGTGAATCGCTGAAACCGGTAAGGTCCCGGTGTGGAAGGGTTCGATAGGCGGGTAAAGCGGTCTGCGTTCGCTCATTTTTATGTATCCTTTGCTGAATGATTCCAGGTAGTCTCAATTATAGTTGAGTTGGTTTGACACGGCATCTGCCAATGGATAAAATGAGAACAGGATTGTGTTTTCGATCCAATGGAGCAGTTGATGGGATTTTGGCCGGGTAAATATGTGATCGGGCTCACCGGCAGCATTGGCACCGGAAAGAGCGTCATCCGCCACATGCTGGAGCAGTTGGGCGCGCTGGGCATTGATGCAGACACGCTGGCGCATCGCGTGTATGCCCGCGGTACAACCGGAATTGAGCGCATCCGCGAGACATTCGGGGAGGACGAGATCACACAGGATGGTGAAGTGGACCGCCTGCTGCTGGCCCGCCGCGTGTTCCAGGACGCCCAGGCAATGGAAGACCTGGAACGTATCGTACATCCCCTGGTGATCGACCTGGTGAATGATCTCATCGTACGTGCACCGCAAAAGGTGATCGTTGTCGAAGCCATCAAGCTGCTGGAAACCGAGCTTGCCTCGCATTGCGACGCAGTGTGGGTAGTCGCAACCTCACCGGAAGTGCATCTCCAGCGCCTGGTACAGGACCGTCACATGAGCGCCGAGGCTGCCCGGGCGCGCATTGATGCGCAGCTCTCACAGGCGGAACGCATTCGCCATGCCTCCGTGGTGATCACGAATGACGGCTCGCTGGCCGATACCTGGCAGCAGGTGAGCGCAGCCTGGGAGAATACGATCCCGGCGAAATTCAGGAAGGATGCTCCCATCTCCCGGCACGTGACCTTATCCCTGGGGGAGGGAGAAGTTGCCATGGCCCGACTTGCTGATGCCGCTGAGTTGAGCGGGATCTTTTCGAACTCAGGCACCCTGGCAGGAGAAGATCCCATTAGACTGGTGTCGAGGAGTACGCTGTTTTTATTGCGTATAGATAATAGGATTCGGGCATGCCTCATGTGGAATGCGGAGAACCTGGTGGCATGTGCACAGGCCTTCCATGTGAATCTGGCCCTGCCTGTGGATGATGTTTTTCATGCCCTTGTTATTTCCATGGAAGTTGAAGCGAGACGCAGGCTGTGCGAGGTATCGATCTTCCCCCGGATGGAAAAAGATGGATTTCCCACCGAGGTCCTGATAGAACTGGGATATAAACCAGTCATTCTCGCGGAACTTGAGCGAGCTGCCTGGCGGGAACAGGCACAAAAAACAATCCCATCCGCGAAGCGTTTTTATTTCAAACCCTTGCCTTAAAAATTGCGTTCTTTTCGATATAATTAGTTTACACGGGTTTTTGCTCACAATCATTGGAGATACATGGAAGAGTTGGTCAACAAGATCGTGTATATCTTCCAGCGTTTGACCTGGAACAGCGTCCTGGATATTTTCCTGGTCGCCGCGGTCGTGTTTGCCGTGCTCATGCTTCTGCGTGATACCCAGGTGATGGTGCTGCTGCGCGGGGTCATCGTGATCGCCCTGCTGCTGGCGCTGCTCACCAGTCTCATCAACTTGCCGGCTTTTACCTGGCTTGTGCGCAACGTGGTGCCTGCACTCCTGTTTGCCATTCCGGTCATCTTTGCTCCGGAGATCCGCCGCGGGCTGGAAAAACTTGGACGGGCGGGGTCCTCCAGGCACTTCCTGGTCAAGCGTAGCGAGTCCCAAACGCAGCGCATCGAGAAAACTGTCCGTGCGGTTGTCACCGCCGCCTCCCGCCTCTCAGCGCGTGAGCACGGTGCGCTCATTGTCCTGCAGCGCTCGGACAGCCTCGAAGAGTATGCCCGCACCGGCGTACGGCTGAATGCCAATGTAACCCCCGAGCTTTTATTGCAGATTTTCTACCCGAATACCCCTCTGCACGATGGTGCGGTGATCATCTCAGATAATATGGTGGTAGCTGGCGCGTGCGTCATGCCGCTTTCCGCCAGCGGTATTCTCAACCGCTCCCCCGAGCGCCAGATGGGGCTGCGCCACCGTGCTGCCCTGGGCACCTCGGAAGCAACTGACGCCATCACCGTGGTGGTGTCCGAAGAAACCGGTTCGATCTCGATCGCGCATAACGGGCGCATGATCCGCCGCCTCGATTCCGAGCGCCTGGAAAACATCCTGCTGGCGTTCTACACGCCTCAGGAAGTCAGTCCCTTCCGGATCAATCCTTTCGGCTGGTTAAAGAAGATAACCTCGCACGAAGGAAGGGAGGACAAGCCATGAACCGCCTGCGCGCTTTCACAAAGATGATCCCCATTCTGCTCACAGCCCTGCTGGTGGCTGTAGCGGTGTGGATCATGGCAGTCACTTCCTCCGACCCCGACCAAACCAAGACCTATCCCAATGCCCTCCCCGTTGAGATCATTGGGCAGGACCCCGGTCTGGTCATCATCAGCGAGATCCCTGATACGGTTTCGCTCACCCTGCGCGCCCCTGCCTCTATTTGGACGCGTATGATCACCGAAAAAGCGCCTGTGCGTGCGTTGCTTGACCTTTCCGGTTTACAGAGCGGCGAACACACGGTTCCGGTTCAGATCCAGGTGGGCATCAAACCGGTCGATGTGGTGTCCTATAATCCGCGCTCAGTCAGCCTGAAACTGGAGGCACTGAGCACTTTGTCCTACGAGATCAAGGTGATCACACGTGGCGCACTGCCGGTCGGTTACCAGTCTGAAGAACCGCAGCTCTCCGAAACCAGCGCGACCGTCAGCGGCGCGAAATCGCGGGTCGACCAGGTGGCGGAGGTGCAGGCCATCCTGGACCTTTCAAAAGTTACCTCGGATATTAACGAGTCGATCGTGTTACGTCCTGTGGATGCCAATGGAAACCTGGTGCAACAGGTGTCTGTATTTCCCGAAAAGATCATCCTGGTTCAATCCGTGGCACAACGCGGTGGATACCGCAACGTGGTTGTCAAAGCGGTCACCAAGGGACAGGTGAAGTTGGGCTACCGCCTCACCAGCATTTCCGTATTCCCGCCTACTGTGACCGTATTTTCCTCCGATTCCGCTGCGGTGGATGCCCTGCCCGGTTTTGTGGAAACCGCGTCGCTTGACCTGACCGGGCTGCAGGATGACTTTGAATCCTCCCTCGATCTGCTCCTGCCGGAATCGTTACAGGTAATTGGCGACCAGCAGGTGCTGGTCAAGGTGGGCATTGAGCCCGTTCAGAGCAGCCTGGCGCTTTCCGATGTGCTCGTGGAAGCCACCGGCCTGGCATCCAACCTGACCGTGAACATCCTGCCGGAAAAGGTGAACATCATTATCTCCGGGCCTGTCCCGCTGCTGGAGAAGGTCATTGCCAGGGATGTACGGGTGCTCATCGACCTTACCGGTCTGCTGCCCGGGAAATACACACTGGAACCGAAGCTCTCGCTCAATATTGAGGGGTTGACCATTGAAAGCATTTCACCGAGCACTTTCGAGCTGGAGATCACTCCCATCAAGTAAGTACGGATAAGTGAACCCATGTGTGCCTTGGTTTTGGATAAATCAAGGTACAATACATGGTTGTATTAAGCAGGATTGAGGGAAGATGACGAAACCAGTAGTAGCCCTGGTCGGAAGGCCAAATGTAGGTAAAAGCACGCTCTTCAACCGTTTGTGCGGTGAAAGGCTGGCTATTGTTGATGATACCCCCGGCACCACGCGCGACCGTTTATTCGCCGAAGCGGAGTGGTGCGGTATTCTTTTTGATGTAGTAGATACAGGCGGGATCGATCCCACTGCCAACAGCCGGCAGACGCCCCTTTCGGTCGGCTCGGCGGATTTTATTGATGATATTCGGGAACAGGCCATCCTGGCAGTTAGCGAAGCAGATGCCATCCTGTTCCTGGTGGACGCCATTAGCGGTGTTACCCCGGCGGACATGGAAGTAGCGCGCATCCTGCGGAAATCTCAGAAGGTTGTCAATGGCGTTGCGCATCCGCCGATCTTCCTGGTGGTCAACAAATCCGACAGCAGCAGGCAGCGTGACTGGGTACATGAGTTCTATGAGATGGGCTTGGGCGAACCCTATCCCATTTCTGCCGTGCACGGCACCGGTACCGGCGACCTGCTGGATGAGTTGGTCAAGGTATTCCCGCCGATCGAGATGGTGCCTGAAGATGACTCGGTTAAGATCGCCATCGTGGGCAAGCCCAACGTGGGCAAGTCCAGCCTGTTGAACAAACTGGTTGGCG
>DAONEZ010000105.1:0-6450 GCA_035403345.1 Anaerolineaceae bacterium | reverse complement strand
TGGCGGAATCCTGCTGGCGGGAGTTTTTGTTGCGGAGTACATATCCGTTGACCGACAGGATATGCGTTTTTCCTTTGCATCATTTGGATTAATTGACGTGAGTTTTGCCCTGTTCCTGGTACTGGTCACCGCCAGTAAAGGCGCGGGGCTGCGCCTGTATGTACTGCTGGCAACGCTCATTCCCACAATATTTCTAATCACCGCCCGCAGCATGTACCTGCGGCTGGGCGGAAAATGGAAACTTGCCTGGGCCAGCGGGATCACGCTCATCCTGGCACAGTTGACTGCCAGCTTGTTCTACCTGCCCATGCGACCGCTGCAGTACGGGCTTATCCTGCTGGGGGCTTTCTACGGACTGCTCACCGTCGCCACCAACCTGGAAGAAAAACAACCCGCTCCGGCGGTGTGGCTGGAACCTGTATTGATGTCAGCGGTTTTCCTTGGACTGAGTCTATTGATTAAATAAATGATCCCGCAGAAGCAGGACCATTTGTCATTTCCCAATACTTGAAAAATAATTTACTCTGTCGCGGGTTCCTCAGCCGAGAGGGTGCGGTACAGGTAGGCCACATTGCGCTTGTGCAGCTCTACGCCCAGTCCGCCCAGCGTCACCCGGCTCTTGCCGCAGGATTCAATATCGATCTCAGCCAGGGCTTCCAGCGGGCTGCGGCGCTTCATGGCAGCACGAACCGCCTTCTTGGCAGAGTTGATGTAAGCCAGGTTCTCACGCGTGGCTTCTTCGATCTCGCCGCGCAGTATGATATCGCCATGACCCTGAATGATGTTCTCGAGTCCCATCTTGCCGATATGCTTAATGGTGGCAGCCATCTCATCCGGGTCACCATCCACCATGTACGGTAGCGGCATGTAAGCATCCCCGGCGAACAACACGCGGTCCTCTTCCACCAGCACAGAAATGCCATCACGGGAATGGCCGGGGGTAGGCGTGAGGATGAGGGTTTTCTTACCCACGCGCAATGAAAGCACGCCTTCAGAAAAGGTCATGTGCGGAAGCACCAGTTTAACCTGCTTGTACACCGGGTTGCCCTTCTTTGCATTCTCCAGCGAAACCTCACCTTTTTCCTGCATCAATTGCCGTGCCAATGAATGAGAGATTACGGTAGCACCGGGGAAAAAGCAATTGCCCCAGGCGTGGTCGGCATGGTAGTGTGTGTTGATGACGTATCGTACCGGAACACCCACCTGTTCTTCGATGAACGTGCGCATTTCCAGCGCTTCCTCAGGAAGCGCCAGGGTGTCGATCATCACAGCCCACTGCGGGCCGGTAATAGCGCCCGCGGTGACCTGGGCGTAAACTTCACTTTGAAACCAAAATACATTTTCCGAAACGCGTTCCCGATGCATAAACGATCCTTGATCCGAAATTAAATGCGTTACATTTTACACCACAATGAAATAGCATAGCATAAATGAAATCAAAAGTCAAAAATTTGCCTTGTTCAAAAAAATCGGATTTCCCAGTGGCACACCATACGCCGTGTCTATTGATTCGACTTTTCAAAAGTGCTATTATCAGATTAACTCATTCTTTGCATTAAATCGAATCAGTTCTCCGATTTGTGGCGAACATCAGTGCATCCCGTGAGATGTTGGGTGGTGACTTTGCCTTTCGATTGATTGGAGATCAAAATGAAATCAAATTCGTTCAACAGTCTCACATATCGACTGATCTTTTGTCTTCTCATATTCGCCATTGTGATCAGCGCATTAAATATTTGGGGGATCAAACCGGTCAGTGCTGAAACAGCGAATTTTTGGGTTTTTCTAATTTTTAATGATTGCAGCCGCGGTGAGATCCAGGGGTATGGCTGGCCAGCAGGGGCAACAGTGCATTTAACCATTGACGATCCAGCAACACCCGGAGAACCGGATTACCTCGCCGCTGACCAGGTTTTTGATGAAGATGGTCATGGGACCTTTGGTTTGGAAGAAATTCCCGGGTTTGCCTTCCAAACCGGGTATATCATCAGGATGTGGGACGGCACCACCGATCTTTCACACACTGTCACAGCTTTGTGCGCCACCCGTGTGAATGTCATCACAGACCAGGTGAGCGGAACCGCTGAACCGGGTTCGACACTTGAAATTAGTGTTGAGTCCGAATATCGAACAACACTCGTCGATCCATCCGGTAATTGGACTGAGGATTTTTCGGTCGCTGATAATGAGGGCGAGACTGTTATTGACATTCTACCGGGGATGCACATCATGGGATCCCAATCAAATGGTGGGGGCGTAACCGGTTTCAGTTGGCATGTGAATAACCCCTGGTTTTATGTCTTTCTTGGAAAAGACAGTCGAATAGATGATATCCATGGGTATGACTGGCCTTTGAACCTTCCGGTAACCCTGACGCTCACTCATCCTGGTGCCGGCAGTCCCTATTACACAATTGATAAATACATGGAGGTACAGTTCTGGGGAGGGAACAAGCAACTGTTTTATGATCTCGATGGGGTAATTGCTTCAACCGGGGACATCGTCACCATGAGTGATGGATTCACGGCCGACCTGACACACACCATCGCCAGTTTACATGTCTACAGTGTGAATACCATCACCAACTCTGTCATCGGAACCGCAGAACCCGGCTCGATTGTTCGCGTGGACACAGATTCTGCCTACCGCAACGAGACTGCGGCGGCGGACGGCAGTTGGGTGGCACATTTCTCGGTACTGGGAAATGAACCTGAGGAAGAAATCGCGGATATCACTCCAGGGTCGAAAGTTCACATATCACAATCCAACGGAGGGGGAACAACCGACCTCCCCTGGGATATTTTCAATCCTTGTTTTGATGTCTGGCTGAACCCTGATGGGACATTACAGGCACTCCCTGCCTACGGGTGGCCAACAGGTCTACCCGTGACAATTAGAATGTTCCACGAAGGCGTAATGTACTATACAGACACGATGTACCCGAATGATAACGGCTATGGTAGCTTTAACACCGAAGGGGTCACAATCGCTCCAGGAGATTATGTCACGATGACAGATGGGGTCACCGCCATGCTGTCCCACACCATCACCTGGTTAACCGTCTCAGGTGTAAACATAGACACTGACATTATTACAGGAAGTGCAGTCCCGGGATCTACTGTCCATGTGAGCGTTGAAAACAACCCTGCCTTCCGGGATGTTATCGCAGGAGTGAATGGCGTCTGGTCAGCCGATTTTTCTGTAACCGGTGACGAACCTGGTGAGGAAGTATTTGATATTACCCCAGGGCTGTGGCTGCAGATCTATCAATCCAACGGGGCTGGGATCACCGCATATCGATGGGAAATTCAGAACTTCGGAGTGATCACCGGTACAGTCCAGGACTTGGAAGGTGACCCGATCACCGGCACCTCCATTTCAGTTGAAATAAGTTCTGGTCAAAGCACGTGCACCGATCCAGACAATGGTACTTACATCCTTACACAACTTCCTATCGATACCGAACTTTTCCTTACAGCGAATTTCAATCAGGAGCAATGCGGACTCAACAATTACGGTTGGGAAGCCTGGGAACACAAAACCTCAGGCAACTCTACACCAATTGTTCTGAGTTCATCCAATCCACAAATTGACAATATCGATTTCACTATTGGCACCTACATCCCCGGGATCGAATATTTTTGGTTCAATTTGAACCAGCCCATAATGAACGACCCGGCTATTCGTAAAGCAATCGGGTTTGGAACTGATCGTTTACGATTATTAAGAGATGTGTGGATTCCTGCAGGAAATATCGGAACACTTCAAAATACTTATGTCCACTCAGAGCATTGGGCGCATGCGGATGATATCGATCTTGATGTCGTTTACTCCTTCAACCCGGAACAGGCCCGTACGATCCTGCAAAACGCAGGGTGGATTGACACAGATATGGATGGCATCCGCGAAAAAGGCGGACAAGAACTGAGGTTACGGTTCAGGACCAGTCCAAAACCTGAAAGGGTTCAGGGAGCGGAGATATTTGTCCAGAATATGCTCGACATCGGTATCAGTATTGATGCTGCCTATGCACTTTTTGATCAAATCGGAAATGAATATGAGATCATAGAATACACAATAGCGAAAGGAGGTCCGATGTTCTGCGCAAGCCTGGAAGACAGGTCTTGCGTCCCCAACATAACCTTCGTGACTGGCAATAATGATATCGGTTATAGCAACCCCGAATCGGATGCCCTATATGCCAGCGCCCAGGCAGCAACTACCTTGGAGGAAATCAAGTCTCTTGCCATTCAACATCAAAACCTGATATCCAACGACATCCCGGTTTTACCATTGTTCAGCCGGGTTAACGGGTATTCCATTTCTGGAAAAACAAGCATTCAAGGTGTTGAACTCACTTACGCTATTGGGGAGGACACATTATCAGCATTTTCTGATGGTAGCGGGGTATTCGCTTTTCCAGTACCGTATGGCTGGACAGGCACCATCACTCCCTTCAAAGCTGGCTGGATTTTCAATCCTACCTCAGTGACGATTAATTATCCTGTTACATCGGAAATCACAGGTGTTAACTTTACTGCTACCCGCAAACCTGGTAAATTCAATAAAACCAGCCCCGGAAACACATTCACCAACCAACCGGTGAACCCAACACTCACCTGGGAAACCAGCGAAAATGCAGCTCAATACGATTACTGCATCGACACCACCAGCGGCACCACCTGCAACGCCACATGGATATCCACCGGGATGGACACCAGCGTGACCCTGAGCGCACTGACTCCTGGATCGTATTACTGGCAGGTGCGGGCCAAAAACCCGTACGGATATACTTACGCCAACAATTCCAGCTGGTGGTCGTTCACCATCCTTCCACTTCCCGGTATTTTCCAGAAGTTAAAACCGCTGAACAATGCGCTCAACCAACGCGCCTCACCAACGCTCTCATGGACAGCCAGTAGTGATGCAGTCGAATATGACTATTGCATCTCGGTGTCGACTTCAGACTGTACCCCATGGGTATCTGCGGGTTCAAATACATCCGTCACCCTTACCGGTTTGACCCCTGCGAAATACAAATGGCAAATTCGTGCACTGAACGCAACTGGAACGACATACGCGGATGATGGTGTATTGTGGTATTTCACTGTACCGCCCAAGCCTGGCGCTTTCAGCAAAATCAGTCCACTAAACAATGCCACGGCTCAACCAACCATCCTTACGCTGAAATGGGGAGCGAGCACCAATGCTGCGAAATATGAGTACTGCCTGGACACCACCGCTGGCACCACCTGCACCACCAGTTGGAAATCTACCAAGCTGATCAAATTCGTCAATTTGACGGGTTTGCTCAAGAATAAGAAATACTACTGGATGGTTCGGGCAGTGAACTCAACGGGCACGACCCTCTCAAACGGTGGAGTGTGGTGGTCCTTCACTACCAAACCATGAGGGTTTCAATCGTCTCGAAGAATTGGAAATGATCAACCCATTAGAAACCTGACAAGAAATCTGCCATATTTTTGGAGAAACACCCGGAGTTTTATCTCCGGGTGTTGGTTTTCTATAAAACCTTGCTCAGGAAAAGTTTCGTGCGCTCTTCCTTCGGATAGTTGAAGAGTTCCAATGGTGGTGCTTCCTCTATGATCAACCCGCCGTCCATCAGGATCACGCGGTCGGCGGCGGCTTTAGCAAAGCCGATCTCGTGCGAGACCACCACCATGGTCATGCCTTCCTTCGCCAGGTTGAGCATCACATCCAGCACTTCCTGGATCATTTCCGGGTCAAGCGCGCTGGTGGGTTCATCAAAGAGCATAATCTTGGGGTTCATTGCCAGGGCACGCGCAATGGCCACGCGCTGCTGCTGCCCGCCGGAGAGCTGCCCGGGGAAGTAATCGGCCTTTTCAGGGATGCCCACTTTTTCAAGCAACTTGCGCGCGGTTTCTTCAGCCTCGGCCTTGGAGCGCTTGCGGATGACCTTCTGCGCCAGGGTGACGTTATCCAGCACGCTGAGGTGCGGGAACAGGTTGAACTGCTGGAACACCATGCCCACTTCAGTGCGTACTGCGTTGATATTCTCGGCAGTGTCCAGGGGAATGCCGTCCACGGTGATCTGACCTTCATCAAATTCTTCCAACCGGTTGATGCAGCGCAGCAGCGTGGACTTGCCCGAGCCGGATGGACCAATGATGAGGATCACCTCACCCTTGCTCACCTCCAGGCTAACGCCCTTAAGTGCGTGAACCTGGCCGAAATACTTGTGCACGTTCTGAATGCTGATGATGGATTGCATGGCTACCTCTCCATCCTGGAGCGGCGTTCCAGGTACGTCACCAGTCGGGCCGCCAGCAGGGTCATCACCAGGTAGAGCAGAGCGATCATGATCCAGGTTTGAATGGGGATGAAGTGCGCCGCCTGGTATTCACGTCCGCGGCGGGTCATATCCGCCACGGCTACCACCGACACCAGCGAGGAATCCTTGAGCAGGGT
>DAONEZ010000104.1:0-6474 GCA_035403345.1 Anaerolineaceae bacterium | reverse complement strand
TGGCCTTGCGCACGATGGGATCGTCAAAGGGTTTGATGGTGCCATTGACCATGAAGAACTGGTCGGAGGTAACCGCAGGCCACCAGCATTGTGCATCCGGGTTGTTCGCCAGGACGGCTTCGTCAACATTGTTGAAGAACTGGCCGGACCAGTCATTCTCACCGCTCACCATCATGGTGGCTGCAGCATCGTTGCCTGCGAAAGCGGCCATGCGCAGACCCTTTACATAGGGCTGCCCGGGCTGCCAGTAATACGGGTTGCGGTCAACCTGGTACACCTGGTCTTCCATGGTGACAACTTCAGTGAAGGGGCCGGTGCCAACGGGTTTGAGGTTGGTCTCGGTCACTTTGTCAGCTACGTTCTTCCAGATGTGCTCCGGAACGATCTGCTGGCTGATGATGTCATAGAATCCGGGGGTAAAGACCTTGGTGAATTTAAAGACCACAGTCTGTGCATCCGGTGCGGTGATCGTATCTACATATCCGCCTTCGGCCACAGCCACCAGGCCCATACCTGCCACACCCGGGGTGCCCCTCAGCGTTTCGAAGGTGTAAACCACATCGGCAGCGGTGAAAGGTTCACCATCTGACCATTTGACGCCTTCGCGAATCTTGAAGGTCAGTTCGGTGAATTCCGCGTTCCAGCTGTACTCACTCGCCAGCCAGGGCACGATCTCGCCCTTGACATGGTTGATGACCATGAGGGGTTCATAGATGCCAGACCAGGTGGGGAACAGGTAAGTGGTGGAAAACGGGTTGAAGTTATACGTGAAGGTGGTTGAGCTCTGACCTGCGGGAGTGACATTCAGGATGATGTCAGACTGAGCGGGCACCGCTGGGGCTTCCGTCCCGGCAGGGGCTTCAGTTCCGGCAGGAACCTCAGGGGCTTGCGTGGCTACCGGTGCTGCGGTCGGTTGAGCGCAGGCGGCCAGGGCAAAAGCCAGGACAAGAACAACACTTACTACGAAATACCATTTCTTGAACATGTTTTCTCCTCTTTTAATTTGTCTTCTCCTCATCGGAGTGGATCGTCGCCAGCCTCACGGCCGATTGTTACTGAAAGAAGCTATTTTTATGATCTCCGGTTACTACCTCCTTATCAGTCAGGACTTCTCTGGATTGGAATTATCGACGATGGTGGGTTCAAAATGCCGCCGCAACAGGTCATCGCGGACCGGCGAGAAGAAATCAGTGAGAATGGCGGGCTTGTCGCTATCGTTGCGCTCCGCGTGCGGCGCGCCGGAGGGGATGTGGTAAAACTCCCCTGCCCTGACGGTATAGTCCGTGCCATGAATGGTAAAGATCATCTCTCCTTCAAAGCAAACCCCGATCTGTTCGTGGGGATGCGTATGTTCAGGTGCGCTTGCCCCCGGCTCCCAGGTGGACCACAACACAGTCATGTTTTTGCCGTCCGCCAGCAACTTGGAGGTCACACCCACGTGTTTTTCCAGCGGCCATTTCTCAATTTGATTGGGGTCAATGATGTAAGTCATATTCACCTTTTCTCATTTCAATATTCGATTATTTGTGTCCCTGGAATTGATCCGGTGCAACCGGATCGTGATTCCAGTATACAATCCCTTTCTATATTTTTAACAATAATCAGGCTTACGCTCGGCTGGTAGAATCCACCTTCACGAAAGCCTTTAACTCAACCGGTAACGCAGCGCCTGGACGGTTTCCTTCAACGCTGTTACCAATTTGTCTTCGTTGCCGTAAAACCGCACGGAAGGTACCGCTATCGAGATGGCGGCATATTCAAAGAATGGCGTGCGCAACGGCGCGCCCACTGCGCAGATTCCTTCGGTGTATTCCTCGCGGTCGAAGGCCACGCCAGTGTAGGCGATCTGCTCCAGTTCTGCATAGATCATTTCCGGCATGGTGATGGTATAAGGGGTTAATCGCTCCAGGGGACCTGCCAGCAATTTTTCCACCGTGGCACGCGGCAGCACCGAGAGCACCGCCTTGCCATTCGCCGTGCAGTAAACCGGAAAACGCTTGCCAATTGAAGCTACGGCGTTCAAGCGGTGAGGAATGACCGCCTGGTCGAGGAAGAACAGGCTGTCATTATCCAGTACGGAGAAATCGACGTTCTCGTTCACAGTGCCCGCCAGGTCATCCAGGTAGGGATGGATCTCGTGCCGCATATCCATCTGGACAGCAGCTCCGAAGCGGACCATCTCCAGGCTGAGCTGGATCTTGCCCGTCTCTGGTTCCATGATGAGTAAATTCTCGTTGATTAGTGTGGAAACGATGCGGTAAACAGTGGTGCGCGCCAGGTTAACCTGTTTCGTCAGTTGCGCCAGGGTTAATCCCTTTGAGTCGCGGATGGTTCGCATGATCAGGCAAGCGCGGTCGATCACCTGCACCTGGCTGAAGCGGTCATTCCCGTTGGATTGGTCAGCATTCGATGTCATTGCTTGTCCTCGCAACATCCTACCACTGACGAACACTTTTAACCGAATTGATGTATAATCAGTATACCACAATGTGGAATGAATGTCCACATTATGAACAAATCAGTTTTCAATTATTGCAAGAGCGGGAATGCTATAATGGAGATGGTTCTGCCTGGCAGGTGGCCGGGGATTCCCATAAATTATTTAAAAAATAAATCTTTCCAACCACATTATTCTCAGAAAGGATGTATCACATGAAAAAGATCAGGATCGGAATTGTAGGGTGCGGTTTTATCGCCAACGGCAAGCACCTGCCCAGCATGGCCAGGTTTGCAGACGTGGAAGTTGTCGCTTTTTGCGACCTCATTATTGAGAAAGCCCAGGCATCCGCCCAACGCTTCGGCGCCCCCGACGCTCTGGTTTGCACCGATTACCGCGACCTGTTGAAGCGCGATGATATCGATGCCATCCACGTGTGCACCCCCAACAGCTCGCACGCCGAGATCACAGTGGCTGCCCTCAAAGCCGGCAAGCACGTTATGTGCGAGAAACCCATGGCCAAGACCGCCGCGCAGGCCAAGGAAATGCTGGATGCGTACAAATCCACCGGCAAACTGCTCACCATCGGCTACCAGAACCGCTTCCGCGATGACTCCCAATTGATCAAAAGGTTGTGCGATAACGGCGACCTGGGCGACATCTACCTGGGTAAAGCCTTTGCCACCCGCCGCCGCGGCGTGCCCACCTGGGGCGTTTTCATGGACAAGGAAAAACAGGGTGGCGGTCCGTTGATCGACCTGGGCACGCATGCCCTCGACCTGACCCTGTGGATGATGCAAAACTACGAACCCGAAACCGTGCTGGGATCTACCTTCAACAAGATCGGAAAAATGGGCAGCCCGGCTAACAGCATGGGTCCCTGGGATCCCGCCAAGTATGAGGTGGAAGACAGCGCATTCGGGCTGGTGCGCATGAAGAACGGCGCCACCATTTTCCTGGAGGCCTCCTGGGCGATCAACATGGTCGTCTCCAACGAAGCCATGACCATGCTGTGCGGCACCAAGGGCGGCGCGGATATGTTCCCGCCCACCGGTCCCATCGTGCGCACTGCTGAGTTCCAGTCCGCCCCCAGCTACCATGTGCGCATCAACGGCGAGAACTCCGGCAAGCTCTTCATCCAGAATTACGCAATGGGAGCTGCCTTCCTCGGTGATGGCGGCGCTGAGCAATTCGCCGGCGGTACCCTCGAAATGGACACCTGGCTCAAAGCCATCAAGGGCGAAGGCGAGCTGGTGGTCAAGCCCGAACAGGCTTACACCGTCACCTGCATCCTGGAAGCCATTTACAATTCCGCCAATAGCGGCGATGTGTTCAAATTCTAAGAAAGGCTGGTCAATAAATGAAAAAATACGGAGTTGGGATCATCGGCTGCGGCGCCATCTTCTTTATGCACGCCTATCCCCTGCACAAACTCGAAAACGTCAGCATCAAGGCTGTCTGCGACATTAAACCCGAAGCAGTGAAGACCGCCTCGACCCTATTCAATTGCGATGCCTATAGCGATTATCACGAAATGCTCAAGCGCGATGACATCGACGTCATTCACGTACTCACGCCGCATTACCTGCACGCCCAAATGACCATTGATGCCGCCAACGCTGGCAAGCATGTGCTCTCCGAGAAGCCCATGGCCATCAGCCGCGAAGAAGGCGAAGCCATCGTGGCAGCCGGTAAGCGCAACAACGTGACCATCGGCATCATCAGCCAGAATCGCTACAACGCCGCCTCGGTGGCCATCAAGCAGGCCGTCAGCAGCGGCAGCCTGGGCAAGGTCCTCGGTCAGCGCGTCATTCTCTCCTGGACTAAGCCAGCCTCCTATTACGCCAACAGCCCCTGGCACGGCACCTGGGATAAGGAAGGTGGTTCGCTCATGATCGATCAGGCCATCCACGTGATGGACCTGGCGCGCTGGATCATCGACGACGACATCACCAGCATCCAGGCCTCCTACCACAACCGCGCCCACCCCACCATCGAGACCGAGGATACTGCCGAAGGCTTGATCACATACAAGAACGGCGTGCAATCCGTCTTCTTTGCCACCAACAACTTCTCCTTCAACTCTCCCGTGGTGGTTGAGACGCACTGTGAGAACGGTACCGCCCTGCTGGAGTTCGACAAGGCTGTCATCACTTACAAGACCGGCAAAGAGATCACCGTGGTCAATGACCCCACCGACACCCTCAGCGACGCGGATTACCAGGCTTTCTTCAACGAGGAAACCTCGCAGACTGCCCAGCGCATCCTGAAGGAATGGGGCGTAGTGATGGTGCCCGTCACCTGGAAAGCACCGCGCAGTTACTGGGGCGTGAGCCACAACAAGCAGATCGCCAACTACTACGCCAGCCTGGCTGCAGGGGTTGCCCCGGATATCACCGCCGAGGAAGCCCTCAAGAGCCACAATTTGATCATGGCTATTTACCAGTCCTCGCGTGAAGGACGCGCGATCGAGTTTTAACATTTTTGTATTAATCAATCCGCACCAAAGGAGACTCTT
Source organism: Anaerolineaceae bacterium (assembly GCA_035403345.1). Taxonomy (GTDB): domain Bacteria; phylum Chloroflexota; class Anaerolineae; order Anaerolineales; family Anaerolineaceae; genus UBA6107. The sequence goes on along the minus strand of DAONEZ010000104.1, from coordinate 1,519 downwards.
ATGAAACTTGGAGTTGTTGCTGCGCTCTTTCAAGACCGTCCGCTGGAAGCCATGCTGGACCACGCGGCGGAAATGGGCTTGCAGGCCGTGGAATTGGGCACCGGCGCATGGCCGGGCAGCCCGCACATGAATGTGGACCTGCTGCTCAGTGATGAGGTTGCCCTAAAAGCCTTTGCCAAGGCCATCAGTGACCGCGGGCTCATCATCAGCGGACTATCCTGCCACGGCAATCCCATCCACCCGGTCAAGTCCATCGCCGTGGAGTACGATGCCGTATACCGCAAGACCGTGCTGCTGGCCGAAAAACTGGGTGTGCCCGTGGTGAACCTGTTCTCCGGCTGTCCGGGCGATTCCGAGGGCGCGCGCTATCCCAACTGGGTCACCTGCGCCTGGCCGCCCGATTTTGCCGACGTGCTCAAATGGCAGTGGGAAGAGGTCGTGATCCCCTACTGGAAGGAAGCCGGCGCATTCGCCGCTGCTCACAATGTGAAACTGGCTTTCGAGATGCACCCCGGGTTCGTGGTCTACAATCCAGAGACCCTGCTGCGCCTGCGCGAGGCCGTTGGACCGGTCATCGGCGCCAACTTCGACCCCAGCCATCTCTACTGGCAGGGCATCGACCCGGCCGCCGCCATCCGCGCGCTCTCCGGGGCCATCCATCACTTCCACGCCAAGGATACCTTCATCGACCCCATCAACACCGCCGTCAACGGCGTGCTGGATACCAAGGGCTACGGTGACCTGGTGAACCGCTCCTGGACCTTCCGCACCGTCGGTTACGGCCACGACCAGCTTGCCTGGCGCCAGATGATCAGCGCCCTGCGCCTGGCGGGGTACGATTACGTGGTTTCCATCGAACACGAAGACCCGCTGGCCTCCGTCGAAGAAGGGTTCAGCCGCGCGGTCTCCTTCCTCAAGGACGTGCTGCTCACCGATCCCCCTCCGGCCATGTGGTGGGCTTAAGATGAACGCGCTCATCGGTGATATCGGCGGTACCAAGACCATCCTGGCAGTCTTCTCGGATGAAAAAGGTCCGTTCGCGCCCCTGGTGGAAAAGTCCTTCCCCAGCAGCCGCTACGTTTCACTCGAATCCATCATAGAAGAATTCCTGCGTGAGGTGGACCTGCCCATTGAGAAGGCTTGTTTCGGAGTGGCCGGGCCGGTACTGGCGGGGCGCTCGCGCATCACCAACCTCACCTGGACCATCGACAGCGAAACACTGAAAAACAACTTCGGCTGGAAAGCGGTCAAGTTGCTTAACGACCTGGAATCGGTGGCCTATTCCATCCCCATCCTGCGCCCAGAAGACCTGCACACCCTGCGCGCCGGCGAACCTGTGGCCAACGGCGTGCTTTCGGTGGTGGCCCCGGGCACCGGGCTGGGCGAGGGTTTCCTCACCTATGACAATGGACGCTACCTGGCGCATCCCTCCGAGGGCAGCCATGTGTCCTTTGCCCCGGTGGGCACGCTGCAGATGGGGCTGCTCTCCTACATGAACCGCAAGGGCTTTGACCACGTC